>JBDTXF010000050.1:0-10802 GCA_040006355.1 Nocardioidaceae bacterium
CCGAGCAGCTCACCGATGATGCCGACCGGCAACGGAAAGGCGAAGGTGTCGACGAAGTCGGCTCCCCCGTCGAGTTCTTCAAGCAGGCTGTCCACGAGGTCATGCACCGCGGGCCTGAGCCGCTGGACTGTTCGGGCAGTAAAAGCCTTGTTCACCAACCGACGCAGCCGAGTGTGGTCGGGAGGGTTGAGGGTCAGCATGCTGGTATTGAGCGTGTAGATGGCCGCCATGTCCCGCCAACCCGGAAGCCCCAGCGAGGTGAAGAACTCGTCGGTGTCCGCCCGCCCAAAACTGTGGGACTGTAGAACGGCCTGGCAGTCGGCGTACCTCGTCAGGACGATGGCGTCGTCCTCCGCCAGTGCGACAGATGCCTGCTCCCGCAGCGCCTGGTACCGCGAGTACGGATCCTCCCGCCCAACGGGCTGAGTCAGCTCGAGCAACAACTGGTCGGTCTCTGCCGTGCGCACCGGTTCCATGACCGCTCCTTCTGCGGGTCACCCCGGCAGTGAGTCATACGCGGGCCAGGCCCGAGCCTCGCTGACTACCCGGCAGCATACGACCGGACTGGTCCGGGTAACCGTCCGCGGCCGTTGGGTTTCTCGCGCACGTCAACGTGCGGCTTGAGGTCGCCGTCGCGCCATTCGTGCGGGGCGGCGTCCGTGGGGCCGGTGGTGGTGAAGGACGCGGGGAAATCGCCAGGTCTCGAACAACGTCTCCTGGACGTGGTTGCGCGAGGCGTTGAAGTCCGGGATCCGGCGCACCACCAACCGGTCGGGCAAGGGATCGGCTTTCTCTGGGCGGCGAATGCGTTGAAGGGAAGTCATCAGCTGCGCCCGCGGGCATGGCGCATCACCCGACCAGGCCGCTATCGTCGATGTGCGCTCCGCACTCCATCGGAGGGGGTCTTATGGGTGCTGCGGACGGGTCCCCAATTTCGACTCCGACGAGCGGCGGCGCGCTGAGTGGTCTGGGCGAGTCCTACTCGCCCGATCCGCACACCGGCACAGGCAACTTCGTCGTGCCGCTGGCGATCCCCACGGGACGTGGTGGGCTGGCGCCGTCTCTGGACCTGTCCTACAGCACCGGGACCGGCAACGGGCCATTCGGAGCCGGTTGGCAGCTGAGCATCCCGGTCATCACTCGCAAGACCTCGTCCGGGGTTCCTCGGTACGACGACGCGGCGGACACGTTCATCCTGACTGGCGGCGAGGACCTGGTCCCGATCGTCCGAGACGGAGGCAGCACTCGTTACCGGCCCCGCACCGAAGGCCTGTTCGCCGAGATTCGGCACCTCCACGCTCCGGGCACCGACGTGTGGGAGGTGCGTAGCCAGGACGGTCTGGTCGCGACGTACGGGACGCCCGGTCGGGCCGGCAGCGACCCCGCCGTGGTCGCGGACCCGAGCCACCGCAGCAAGGTGTTCACCTGGTGCCTGACCCGGACGGCCGACTCCTTTGGCAACGTCGTCGAGTACGACTACGAGCGCGACTCCGGCGAGACGGGAGCGCACGTCTGGGACCAGTTGTACGTGAGCAGTATCCGCTACATCGACTACGTCGACCCGGCCGGGCAGCAACGCTTCCTCGCACGCGTCGAGTTCGACTACGGCGGGCCGGAGGACCTGCGCCCGGACCCGTCCTCCGACTATCGGGCCGGCTTCGAGATCCGGACCCGACGGCGGTGCCGGAGCATCCAGGTCGTGACCGACGCCGATGCCGAGCGGGTCGTTCGCACCTACCACCTGACCTACCTGGACGAGCGCGCGGGCGCGGTCGAGCTCCCCGAGTCCGCGCTGCCCTCGAACGGGATGTCGCTGCTGAGCCAGGTGCAGGTGATCGGGCACGACGGGCAGGAGTCCGAGGCGATGCCGCCGGTGGCGTTCGGGTACTCGTCCTTCGACCCGGAGCAACGGACCTTCCGGCCGTTGACCGGTGACCTTCCCTTGACGTCGTTCGCGACCAAGGGCCTGGCGGCGGTCGACCTGTTCGGGGACGGGTTGCCGGACCTGCTCCAGATGGACGGTGTCACGCGCTACTGGCGCAACCGCGGGAACGGCACCTTCGAGGCGCCGCGCTTCATGGTCGACTCGCCGGCGGGCCTCAGCCTCGCGTCCCCCGGCGTCGAGCTCATCGACGCGGACGGTGACGGTCGTATCGATCTCCTGGTCAGCACGCCCACCCTGGCCGGCTACTTCCCGCTGCGGCACTCGGGCGGGTGGGACCGCCGCTCGTTCCGTCGCTACCGGCAGGTCCCCAGCTTCGCCCTGGACGATCCCGAGGTGCACCTGATGGACCTCGACGGCGACGGCGTCACCGACGCGCTGCGTTCAGGGTCGCGTTTCGAGTCCTTCTTCAACGACCCCCAGGACGGGTGGAACGCCGCCGTCGCCACGGAACGTCGCGGGCTGGCCGAGTTCCCCGACGTCGCCTTCTCCGACCCGCGGATCAGGTGGGCCGACATGACGGGCGACGGCCTCGAGGACATCGTCTACGTCCACCGCGGCACCGTGGCGTACTGGCCGAACCTCGGTCATGGCCGTTGGGGGCGCCGGGTCCAGATGAGCGCTGCGGTTGGCTTCCCGAGCGACTATGCGCCGGACCGAATCCTGCTCGGCGACCTGGACGGCGACGGGGCCGCCGACCTCGTCTGCGTCGAGGACGGTCGAGTGCTGCTGTGGGTCAACCACGGAGGCAACGGCTGGAGTGAGCCGGTCGAGATCCTGGGCACCCCGTCCCTCACCGGCAGCGACGTCCGCCTGATCGACCTGCTCGGGTGCGGCACCGCGGGTCTGCTGTGGAGCCGCGACGCTCACTCGGCCGGCAGCGCGCACGCCTTCTTCCTCGACGTCACCGGCGGCCGGAAGCCCTATCTGCTCGTCGAGGTCGACAACAACCTCGGTGCGGTCACCCGGATCGGGTACGCCTCGTCGACGACCTTCCTGCTCGACGACCAGCAGCAGCGATCAACCCGTTGGAAGACCACCCTGCCGTCACCGGTCCAGGTTGTCTCGCGGCTGGAGAAGCTGGACCAGATCTCGCACGGGAAGCTGGTCACGCGCTACCGCTACCGTCACGGCTACTGGGACGGCGCTGACCGTGAGTTCCGGGGATTCGGGGTGGTGGAGCAGTACGACACCGAGAGCTTCGCCGACTATCACCAACCGGGCCTGCACGGCCCGGACGCGGAGATCGCCGCGGTCGACGCGCGCCACTTCGCGCCGCCCTCCCTCACGAGGACGTGGTTCCACCTCGGGCCGGTCGCCGACGACAACGGCGACTGGCGCGAGCTCGACCACAGCGACGAGTACTGGCCGGGCGACCCGTCGATCCTCGGCCACCGTGAGGGGGTCGCGACGTTCCTCGCGTCGTACCCGCAGAGTCCCGGCAGCCGCGAGGTGAAGCGGACGGCGCTGCGAGCGCTGCGAGGCAGCGTGCTGCGCTCCGAGTCGTACACGCTGGACGGCTCACCGCTCGAGTTGCGGCCACACAGCGTCGCGGAGCATGCCTACGGGCTGCGCGAGGAGTCACCGCCGGGACCGGACGAGCCGGGCCGCAGGCGAGTCTTCTTCCCGCATCCGGTCGGCGAGCGCAGCACGGCCTGGGACCGTGGTGACGACCCGCAGACCGCGTTCGTCCTGCTGGGGCCCTACGACGACCACGGTCACGTCCTGCGGCAGACCGAGGTCGCGCCCCCGCGCCGGTCGGCTCGTCGCAGGTCGCTCACGTTGGCCCATAGCGGGGAGACCCGACCCGACCCGCTCCGCGCCGAGGTGATCCACGGACGGTGCACCTACGCGGTCCCGCCGAGCGGGGTGCACGTGCACGACCGGCTGGCCGAGACCTGGACCCGGTCGCTCGAGACACCACCCGAGGTGGTCGAGCAGGACCCGGCCGACGTGCGTGCGGTCCTGGTCAACCAGCTCGCCATGGCGCGCGAGGTCGCCAGTCGCTTCACCGCGGACCAGCCGTCCGGCACCCGGCTGCTCGAGCACACTGAACGGGCCTACGACGGGCCGGCCTTCACCGGGCTTCCGGTCGGTCGGTGTGGGCCGCACGGGGCGCTGGTGCGGGTCAGCACCCTGGCGATGACCGACGACGAGCTGGACGGCGCGCTGGCAGGCCGACGGCCGGACTTCCTGGGCGGACCAGCTACCGCTCCGGCCGGGACACCGGAGGGGTTCGGATCCGACCTGGGCTACGACGTCCGCAGCGTCGGCGGGCGGCGCCACTACTACGTCGAAGACCACTGCGTCAGCCTCGACTTCCAGGATCCGGGCGCGGCTCGTCCCCGAGGGCTGACCCGCGCGATCCGGGACACCCTGGGGACCCAGACCCTCGTGGAATACGACCGCTACGACCTCCTGCCGACGAAGGTCACCGACCCTCTGGGCCTCACCACCCAGGCGGCGTACGACTACCGCATCCTGAACGCTCGCCTGCTCACGGACGCCAACGGGAACCAGAGCGAGTTCGAGTTCTCGCCACTCGGCCTCGTGCGACGCAGCTGGGCACGCGGGAAGCCGGAGCTCGTGGAGGGAGACCGGACCGCTCCCGGCCTGAGCGCGACGGCAGACTTCCACGCCTTCGTGAGGGACGGGAGCCCGGCGTGCCTGACCACGGTCCGCCGCGCCCACCACGACACCGACCTGGAGACCTCGGCCGCCGAGCGAGCTCGGACCTTCGAGTCACGTGAGTACTCCGACGGGTTCGGTCGGGTCGTCCAGACCGTCGTCCAGGCCGAGGCCACCGTGTTCGACGACATCGGGCTGGGCCCGGTGGCCGGCTCCCCCACCGGCCGCGCAGACGGCGGCGTGAAGGACGACCGGGTCATCGTCAGCGGCTGGACCGTGTACGACAACCTGGGTCGCCCGGTCCAGACGTACGACCCGTTCTTCGCCGACGGGTGGGCCTACCGCGGCGCCACCACGCACGGGCACGTCGAGACGACCTACTACGACACCCGGGGCAGGACCGTGCGCCGGGTCGCCGCCAACGGTGCGGAGTACCGACTCGTCCCCGGCGTGCCGAGGGACCTGCACCTCCCCGACGAGTACACCCCCACTCCGTGGGAGTCCTACTACTACGACGCCAACGACCTGGCGGCGCTCAGCTTCGCGCCCGACGGCGCCTCGCTCGCCCAGCAGGCGCCCGCCGGGCATCACGCCACCCCCGACAGCGAGGTCGTCGACGCCACCGGCCGGCCGGTGTGCAAGATCGCCCGCGCCGGACCCGTCCCGGCCACCGACTGGCGCCTGACGCGCGTCGAGTACGACCCGCACGGAAACCCCGCTCGCGTCGTGGACGCGCTCGGCCGCGTCTTGATGCGTTGCTCCTATGACCTGCTCGGCGTCGCGCTGCGGGTCGACAGCGCCGACGCGGGGACCCGGCTCAACCTCGTCAACGCCGACGGCGATCTCGTGTGGTTCCGCGACGGGGACGGCCGCACGATGCTGCAGACCTACGACGCCGCGGGGCGACCGGTGCAGACGTGGGCGAGGGACGACGGCTCCAGCGCGCTGACGATGCGACAACGGGTGGAGTACGGCGACGAGGGGGTCACGAGCGTGAACCGCGCCCTGAACCGGCTCGGCGAAGCCTCCCGTCACCACGACGAGGCCGGGCTCACCGAGTTCGGTCGCTACGACCTGGCCGGGAACCTGCTCAGCCAGCAGCGACGGGTCATCCGCTCGGACCTGGTCACCGCGGACTGGGTAGCGGACTGGAGCGTCGAGGACCAGGACGCCGTGCTGGATCCGCGGAGCTACCAGACCGACCTCCGCGTCGACGCCGTGGAGCGGGTCCACGAGGTCACCCTGCCCGCCGACGCGAGCGGGCACCGCGCCCGGATCACCCGGGGCTACAACCGGGCCGGCACGCTGGAGTCCGTCTCCCTGGACGGCGCGCGGTTCCTCGAACGGGTCGCCTACGACGCTGAGGGCCGACGGCTGCTCGTCGAGTACGGCAACGGGGTGTTGACCCGATACCACTACCTGCCCGAGACCGGACGGCTGGCCCGCTCACACACCCAGCCGTACACAGCCGACGGACCCCTCGGTCTCCGGCCGAGCGGCCAGGTGCTGGCGGACACCGAGTTCGGCTACGACCTCGTCGGCAACGTCACCACCATCCGGCAGCGAGCTCCCGGCTGCGGCGTCGCAGGTACGCCGCTCGGTCCGGATGCGCTGGACCGGCGCTTCGACTACGACGCCGTCTACCGACTCGTCACCGCGACCGGGCGGGAGTGCGAGGCGCCGGCGCCGGACCTCGTCGGGTTCGCCGCGCCACGCTGCCAGGACGCCACGGCGTTGCGTCCTTACGAGGAGGTCTATGCCTACGACGGGGCAGACAACCTCGTCGGCCTCGCCCACACCCAGGTGCGCGCCAACGGGTCGCGTCAGACGAACCGGAGGACGATGGCCTGCGCCTCGAGCAGCAACCGCCTCGTCTCTCTGTCCTCGGGTGACCGATCGGCCCGGTACGACTACGACGCGTGCGGCAACGTGACGGCGGAGACGACCTCGCGGCACTTCCGATGGAACCACCAGGGCCGGTTGACCGCGTTCCGGATCCAGGCTGACGGAGGACCTGCGTCGCTGTCGGCTCACTACCTGCACGGCTCCGGTGGTGAGCGTGTCCACAAGATCGTGCGGACTTCCGGAGCGACGCGGACGACCGTCGAGATCGACGGCCTGTTCGAGCACCACCGGCGCGGCGGCCTCGAGCACTGCCTCCTGCACGTCATGGACGAGGGCCAGCCCATTGCCGTGGTGCGCGTCGGGCCGGCGTTTCCCGACGACGGCGCGGCCGACATGCCGGTGCAGTACCACCTCGGCGATCACCTGGGGAGCAGCCAGCTCGTCCTCGGCGGTGCCGCCGCCACCGACCGCGCCCTGGTCCGTCGCGAGGAGTACACGCCGTATGGCGAGACGAGCTTCGGTGGCTTCGGCCGCAAGCGGTATCGCTACACCGGCAAGGAGTGCGACGAGGAGAGCGGGCTCTACGTCATGGGCACCCGGCACTACGCACCCTGGGTCGCCCGGTGGACCAGCTGCGATCCCAGTGGCCTCGCGGACGGGTTCAACCTCTACGCCTACTGCGGCAACAACCCGTCGAGCCTGCACGACCCGGACGGGGAGGGCGGGCACGAGGGGCCGCCGACCCGGTGCACGCCGGTCCACGGGCTGACCCAGAAGGGCACCACCGCCGGAGACGGCAAGCCGGTGGTCAAGGGCAGTTCCGGGATGGTCCGCGCGCCCGGCTGCAAGCCCTCGGCGCAGAAGGCCGGGTCGTCGCTCGCCAAGACGACCAAGGCGGGCACACCGGGCCAGGGCAGCCATGGCGTCGGTCACGACTCGAAGTCCACCACGGGGACCAAGAGCGGCACCGGAGCAGCGGGGAGCGGCGGCGGCGCGGGCCGGGACTCGGCCAACCAGCTGGGGGGTGACGGCGGTGCCGCGCGAGGCTCCCCCGCCGGTGGCACGACGGGGGCCACGACCGGCTCCCCCACCGGCTCATCCGCGTCCGGGGGTGGATCGCCGACGGGTTCGGACGACCCCAGCGCGCACAAGTCCAGCACGGGAGTAGACGGGGGCCACGGCGGGAAGGGGACCTACGCGCTGACCCAGCTCGACCTCGCCGTCCTCATCTCCAACGCCGCGTCGGACCCGCTGCAGGCCGCGATCGACGCCGCCACCCAGACGGAGAAGCCGGACGAGGGCAAGACCGGCGGGCTGCCCGAGGGTGAGTCCGCCAGCAAGCAGGGCGACGAGCTGATCCAGTCGATCTACGTGGCGGCGAAGGCCCTCAAGGCGGCGCTGGCGGTGGCCACGATGGCGGCCGCCGCGACCGTCAAGTCCGGCGGCTCGGCCGCGGCGAGCGGCGGGCGCGCCGGGCTCAGGGCGATCAAGGCGGGTTCGGGGCGGGCCTACTCGGTGCTCTTCGAGGTGAAGCTGACCGGGAGGATGTCCCGGAAGTCGCGCTTGCCCGATATGTGGATCCGGGGCAGCCACAACCGACAGGCCGAAAAGGCCCTCAAGGCCTTCCTCAACAAGCCGCAGAACGCCGGGCTCCGACCGGCGTTCGCCAGGCTCCGGGCAGCGGGCGGCTGGGACTGGCACCACCACACCAAGAAGGTCGGGGTGCTCCAGCTGGTTCCGCGCGTCCAGCACCAGCGGTGGAGCCGCACCCTGTTCCACAAGGCAAGCGGCGCGGGCGGGTTCTCCATCTGGGGCCGGTTCTTCAAGTAGCCACCGAGTCCGAGAGGGACCCAGACATGTCCGACGATGACCAGTTCGTGATCCGCGGCGCGGTGACCACCACCGCGGGCCAGCCTCTTCGCAACGGCCTCGTGCGAGCGTTCGACCAGGACCTGCCGAGTCGGCGGGCGGCGGAGGTGCTGCTCGGCGAGGACTCGACCGACGCTGAGGGACGCTTCGAGATCAGCTACGGACGGGATCAGTTCAGTCGGGCCGAGAGGCTGAGCGCGGACCTCGTCCTGCGGGTGTTCGTCGGGAACACCGAGCAGCGGGTACGCCGGCTGGTCATCGACAACGTCGAGGTCGAGCGCGGCGGCACGTTCTTCAACGCCCCGGAGCAGTGCGAGGCCGAGATCGAGGTCGACGCCGCGGACGAGCGGGACTCCAGCGAGTACGAACGCGTCCGCGCCGAGATCGACCCGGTGCTCGACGGCGTACCCCTGGAGACCATCACCGCCGAAGACCTCGTCTTCCTCGCGGGCGAGACCGGGCTCGAGCGGGCCTGGCTCGACGCCGTCGCTCGGGCCGCGCGCGCCGCGCTCGAGCGGGACGTCGCCATCGAGGCAACCTACGGACTCGCCCGCAGCGACCTCCGTCTGGACCGCCCCGAGCTGGCCGCGTCCGGGGAAGCGGCGCTCGTCGAGGCGCTGACCGCAGCCGTCGCCCGTCGGATCATCCCCGACTCGTTCGCAGCGCGGATCACCCACACGGTCCACAGGATCGTGGCAGGCACGGCGCCCGCGCGTTCGTTCACGGTGCGCCTGGTCGAGCAGGGCACCGGTGAACCTCTAGCTTCGGTGACGGTCGGGCTGCGCGACACCACCGACGAAGGGTCGCCCCGCGACCTCGGCGCCGCCTTGACCGGCCCCGACGGACGCCTGACCGTCTCCGACCCCGGGTTGCGCGACGACCAGCCGCTCCGCATCGAGCTCTCCGTGCACGGTGCCGCGGACGACGACCCGGTCGTGGTCAGTGTCGTGGTCGGTCCCGACGAGACGCCGGACGTCCCGGTCCGTGCGTCGGGCTCGACGATCAGCGCTCCCGAGGCCGAGCTGCCCGCTCCGCTCCTCGAGTTCCTCGAGTCCTCCGGCCTGGGCACCTGGCCGGCGCTGCGCCGCGTCTCCGACATCACGACCCTTCCCGGCTTCCCGGCCGATGTCGCCGATGACGCGGTCGCCCGGATCACCGCCCACGCGGAGCTGAGCCGCCTTTCCGCGGCCGCGCCGGTCCGCACCGCGCTGATCGAGGGCGGCTTCACCACGATGGCATCGGTCGCGGCCATCCCCGCGGCGCACTTCGTGGCCGGGGTCGGGGACGGGCTGGGGGACGTCACCGCAGCCAGCCTGCATGCGTCCGCGACCGCGCAAATGCGGGTGCTCGACGCGGTCGCCACCGGTGAGCTCGTCAGTCCTGGCACGCTGATGTCGGCCGACGGAGACCCGGACGGGGACCCCGCCGAGGCGGGGTCTGTGTCCACTCGCCTGTGCGGCTGCGAGGACTGCGTCTCGGCCCTGGGACCCTTGGCCTATCTGGCTGACCTGCTGCGCTACGCCGTGGACCATCTGCGCGTCGCCGGCGCCCCGGTCACGGTCGCCAACCTGCAGGCCTCCACCCGGCAGCGGTTCGGCGAGCTCCCGGTCTCGTGCGCGGCCGCGGAGGAGCAGGTGCACCAGCCCCGGTTGGTGATCGAGTCACTGCGTTCCCTGCTCGTGGACTCGCCGGCGGACGCCGCACGGCAGGCGACGCTCGCCACCGCGGAGGCGGACTACCTCCTCGACACCTACCAGCGGCTCCTCACGCGGCTCGGCACGTCGTACGAGGAGGTACGACGACTGCGGAACGACCCGCAGGGTCGCGCCGCGGCGGCGACCCGTCTCGGCATCACGCTGACCACGCCCGCGCCACCCGGAGGCGACGAGGTCGAGCGACTCCTCCTCGACCCGGCACCGTCCGCCCCGCCCGACCAGGCCCTCACGGAAGCGGCCCTCGAGGTGCTCTTCGGCCTGGGCGACACGTCCCGCCACCCGCTGTCCGGCGGGGCGACCCGCAACGACGCCGCCGGACAGCTGAAGCGGTGGAGCCTCGCGGAGATCGTCTGGTCGCGCAACACCGACGCCGACGGCTCGGTCTACCTCGCCCTCACCACAGACCCGGGCGGCGGTGCCCTGGTGGAGGTGTTCGCTGGGCCCGGCAGGACCCGACGGGTCGCGTCCGCGACGACGGCCTCGCCTGGCGCCGTCGCCGCCCTGGTCCCGGACGGGAGCGGTGGCCTGCGAGGCACTGTCGAGATCGTGTTCACCGCCGACACCACGGTCGGCGAGGAGCTCGAGCTGGTCGTGGTGCCTCGCTTTCTCAGCTGGCGCGCGGCGCACCTGCGCCGGACCTGGCTCGAGGAGGATGCCGCGGCGGTGCGCTACGCCGCCCCGATCCTCGACCCCGACCTGATCGCGGTGACTCGGCTCCTCCAGCCGCTGCAGGGAGACGCGTCGACCCTGCACGGCCAGCGGTCCGCGGCCTTGGCGGCCCGTGAGGTGCGGGTCCACGCCTT
>JBDTXF010000051.1:0-10716 GCA_040006355.1 Nocardioidaceae bacterium
CCGACCTGCCCACGACCGGCACCCGCCGTCGCCCGGGCAATCGGCTGGACCGGCGCGCCCGGTGCAGCCCCCCACTCCCGGCGGGATCCTGCGCGCCCTCCCGGAGCGCAGCCGCCTGCCGCGCGGTTCCACCCTTCCCCCCTGGAGTCCCCTATGACGCACGATCCTGGCTCTGCCGTCGTGGCAGCCACCGCACCGACGCCCGCGTACGCCGTGCGCCGGACCCTGGTGTCGCTGTGACGGGCCGACGAGTCAAGCCGACCCGTCGTGACGTGATGATCGGCGCCGTCGCGACCGTGGTGGGCGCCGTGGCCTACACCAAGGTGCACGACGAGCCCAGCCCGGGGGTCATCGCCGGCGCGGCCAGTGCGGCCTGCACCGTGCCGGACTTCCTGGTGGGCGGCGCCACCGGGGGCAACGCCTCGCCGGCCACCCTCGAGGACCACGCCGGAGCCCCCTACGGTGTGCGACGCACCTACCACGGGAGCACCGCCAGCGCGGTGGCTGCCGTGCTGGAGAACATGGGGGCGGGGCGGCGCCAGAGCGAGCTGAGCTTCAAGGCGCCCGCCGAGTGGAAGGCCATGTCGACCGGCTCGGGTGACGCCTGGGCCGCGGACCTGGCCACCCAGCTGGCGGCCGCGGTCAAGGGCACCAACCACGTGGTGCGGCTGGCCGTCAACCACGAGCCGGAGAACGACCACGTGACCAAGAGCAACGGGGCTGCCTACACGACCGCCGAGCAGGACGCCTACCAGCGTGACTGGACAGCCATGCAGGCGAGGCTGGCCCCCAAGTTCACCGCCCCCGGGCTGCGCTTCGGCGCCATCTTCATGGGCTACCACCAGTTCTACGGCAGCCAGGTCAAGCGGTGGAACCTGACCACCTGCGTCCCCCGCGACCTGCCGGCCCTGTCCTGGTTGGGCTTCGACATCTATGAGACGTGGGGGGTGTCCGGCTCCAGCAAGTGGCGACCGTTCTCCACGGCGTACTTCCCACAGATCCAGGCGTGGTGCACGGCCAACAACAAGGACTGGTACATGAGCGAGACCGGGTTGACGGAGAAGGCCTTCGACGCCCGTCCGACCTGGTTCACCGACACCTTCGCCGTCGGACAGCGGTACGGCATGCGCGGCTTCTCCTACTTCAACACCAACCTGAACAGCATCGCGGGGTGGCAGATGGTCGCCGGGGACTCACGCGAGACGGCCTGGCTCAAGCTGGTGCGGCAGTACCGCTGACCGGACGGGGGCTCACACGTCGTCGGCGTCGAAGACCTCCAGGACCCGGTCGACGAGGCGCGGCACGGCCCGGGCGAGCACCAGCTCCTGGAAGTGCGGGGTCTCGCGGTGGGCCGCCAGCGCCTGGCGGGAGGCGTACCGCTCGAGCAGCACCACCTCGAGCGGGTCGTCGACCTGACGGTAGATCTCGAACGACAGGTTGCCCGGCTCGGCCCGGGTGGCCTCGGCGATCTCGATCAGCAGGTCGAGCACCTCCTCGGCCTGGCCGGCGTCGAGCGTCCAGCGGGCGATCATCTGCACCTCGGGCATGCGGTTCCCTCTCGTGGTGGTCCGGGTCTCGTGCACGACCCTAGGACGGCCAACCACCCGGTCTGACTATGGGCGTCGACATCGGCCGCGGAGAATCATCGAAGCCACGAACCTTCTCGAGGAGGCATCATGGCGAAGGACGCCGACACGCTCAGCAGGGCAGCCGAGGCACCGTCGGCCGAGGCGGACGGCTCCGGCCGGATCAGTGCCGGCATCGGGGCACCGGACCCGGACAAGCATCCCCTGGCGCTGCTCCTGGGCACCTGGGTGGGACACGGCTTCAACCTGATCTGGCGCCCGCACCACGGAGCGCCCGACGACCACTTCCTGCAGCTGAACCTGACCGGTGAGAACACCGCCTTCCACGCGATCGGCGCCCCCGTCCCGAACCGGGGGCTCGTGCAGGCCGACATCGACCTGTCCGGGGTGCGCTACCTCCAGCAGATCCACGACGACAGTGGCTTCCCGCCTCCGGGGGGAGGCGGTGCGCTGCACCTGGAGCCGGGGTTCTGGCTGAAGGTGCCGCCGACGTCGAGGCCTCGCTCGGGGCAGACGATCACCCGGCTCTCCTCGATCCCGCACGGCAACGCCGTCCTGGCCACCGGGCGGGCCCGCACCACTCCCGGACCACCGCGGATCCCGAGGAGCTCGACCACGCCGTTCGGGATCGGCGACCCGACCAACCTGATCCCCTTCACGACCTCCGACCTGTCGGCGCCCAGCCCGTCGCGCACCAAGCCGCTGCCCGCGCGCATCACCCAGCGGCTGGTGGACAACCCGAACTCGCTGCTGACCGGTGTCCTGGCCCACCAGAGCGTGCTGAGCACCACGACGCTGACCGTGAGCACCCACAGGGCCCCGGGCGCCCTCAGCAACATCGCGTTCCTCAAGCCCAACGCCGAGGCCGTGGACCTGACCGCGACGTTCTGGATCCAGACGGTCCGGGGCGCCAACGGCAGGTCGTTCCGGCAGCTGCAGTACAGCCAGCGTCTGCTGCTGAACTTCAACGGCCTCAGCTGGCCGCATGTCTCGGTCGCGTCCCTCGTGCTCACCGGCGCCTGAGGGACGTCGTACGCCGGCGGGCATAGTGGGTCCATGGCCCTGCACCCCGCCCCCGGCGCGTCACCGTCCTCCCCTCCGCACGGGTCCAACCCGGTGCTCACCGAGGCCAACCCCGCGGTCGGGGAGCGCCTCGAGCTGCCCAGGAACACCCTCGCGGCCGGTCCGGTGCCGCCGGACGTCGCCTACCAGCTGATCCACGACGAGCTGCTGCTCGACGGCAGCGCCCGGCTGAACCTCGCGACGTTCGTGACCACCTGGATGGAGCCTCAGGCCCGGCAGCTGATGTCCGACTGTGTGGACAAGAACATCATCGACAAGGACGAGTACCCGCGCACCGCCGAGCTGGAGAGGCGCTGCGTCGCGATGCTCGCCGACCTGTGGCACGCGCCGGCCGGTGAGTCGGCGACCGGGTGCTCGACGACCGGCTCGAGCGAGGCGTGCATGCTCGCCGGCATGGCCCTGAAGCGCCGGTGGTCGGCGCGGGTCCACGACCCGGCACGCCGGCCGAACCTGGTGATGGGCGCGAACGTGCAGGTGTGCTGGGAGAAGTTCTGCCGCTACTGGGACGTCGAGCCGCGGATGGTCCCGATGAGCGGCGATCGCTACCACCTCGAGGCGGAGCAGGCCGTCGCGCTGTGCGACGAGGACACCATCGGGGTGGTCGCCATCTTGGGCTCCACCTTCGACGGCAGCTACGAGCCGGTCGCCGACATCGCGGCCGCCCTCGACGAGCTCGCCGCCAACGGCGGCCCGGACGTCGCGATCCACGTCGACGGCGCGTCGGGGGCGATGGTCGCGCCCTTCCTCGACCCCGAGCTGGTGTGGGACTTCCGGCTGCCGAGGGTGGCCTCGATCAACACCTCGGGCCACAAGTACGGCCTGGTCTACCCCGGCGTCGGCTGGGCGCTGTGGCGCGACGAGGAGTCGCTGCCGCGCGACCTGGTGTTCGACGTGAACTACCTCGGCGGCGACATGCCCACCTTCGCGCTGAACTTCTCGCGGCCCGGGTCGGAGGTGGTCGCGCAGTACTACACCTTCGTCCGCCTCGGGTACGACGGCTTCAGGGCGGTGCAGCAGGCATCGAGGGAGGTGGCGATGTTCCTGGCCGACAGCATCGCGGCGATGGGGCGGTTCCGGCTGATCTCCCACGGGGACGAGCTCCCGGTGCTCGCGTTCACCACCGCGGACGACGTGAGCGGCTGGGACGTGTTCGCGGTGTCACGAGCGCTGCGCGAGCGTGGCTGGCAGGTCCCGGCCTACACCTTCCCGGCGGACCGCGAGGACCTCGCGGTGCTGCGGGTGGTCTGCCGCAACGGCTTCAGCCACGACCTCGCGGAGACGTTCCTCGAGCACCTCCGGGCCGCCGTCGACGAGCTCGACGCGGACGTGCGGGGTGGCACGGCGAGCGGACCGTCGGCCTTCCACCACTGAGCCGTCCCACGACCGGCGCTAGAGGGGGACCGTCGAGCCGGACCCGGCACTGACCCGGGCCGCGTCGAGCACCTCGGCAGTGGCGACCGCGTCGAACGCGTCGACCGGCGCGGGCCCTTCCCCTCGCACGGCCCGGGCGAAGGCCGGGTAGAACGTGTCCCAGGCCCCCGGCAGCAGGGGCACGGCGGTCGAGCCCGTCGCGGTGAGGACCCGGTCCAGCTCGGAGGGGCTCTCCGCGCCCCAGTCGGGCCTCGTCGCCGGGGTCACGCCGGCGACCAGCACGTCCTCCTGGGTGTCGGCGGTGGTCACGACCATGGACGCGGCCGTGCCGGTCACCCGGAAGCGCGGGCCGGGTGCGTGCTGGGTCCAGCTGCCCCACAGGTGGGACCGGGCGCCGCCCGCGTGCTCGAGCGCGACGAACACGTCGTCGTCGAGGCCGCTGTCGCGCAGCCGCCACTCGGCGTACACCGAGGTGACCGGGCCGAGCAGCACCAGCGCCTGGTCGACGAGGTGGCTGCAGAAGTCGAGCAGGGTGCCGCCACCCGCGACCCCCGGTCCGGCCTCCGGCGCGAAGCGCTCGAAGCGCGACTCGAAGCGGCGTACGTCGCCCAGCGTGCCGTCGGCGACCGCGGCCCGGACGGTCCGGAAGTCGGAGTCCCAGCGCCTGTTCTGGTAGGGGCTCAGCACCACGCCGCGGGCGGCCGCCCGCTCGGCGGAGCGCCGGGCGGCGGCGGCGTCGAGCGCGAACGGCTTGTCGCACACCACGGACAGGCCGAGGTCGACCGCCTCGTCGCTCAGCGCGGTGTGGGTGCTCGCCGGCGTGGAGATGCTGACCGCCTCGACGCCGGCCGCCGCGAGGTCGCCCAGGGAGTCGAAGACCGCGAGCCCCGGGTGCTCCGAGGCGATCAGGGCGCGCCGCTCCGCCGACGTGGTGACCACGCCGACGAAGTCGCACTCGGCAGCGGCGGAGAGCAGCGGTGCATGGAACCACCTGCCCCCGAAGCCGTAGCCGACCAGGCCGAACCTCACCGGTTCCATGTGCTCTCCTTCTTTCGTGTGCGGTGCCGATGTCAGGACAGGCCGCTCGGCCGAGGGTCGAGCCCCGCGGCGACGTACGTCGCGTCCAGCAGGTCCATCGTGGCGACCGCGTCGTCGAGGTCGAGCGGCACCGGGATCCTGCCGGCGACGACGTCGGCCATCACCTCGAGCTGGTAGTCATAGGACGAGCGGGTGCCGAGCCGCTCGGTGCGGCTGCCTGCCGCCGTGACCACCTCGACCCGGTCGTCGGTGTGCGGCAGCACGAAGCTGTGCGCCTCGACCCGGCCGAGGGACCCTACGACGGCCAGCCGCATCACGATCTCCGGGCCGTCCATGCTCGTGAAGAAGCCGCCGGTGGCGCCACCGGGGTAGTCGAGGTCGGCGAGCACCCACTCGTCGACGCCGGGGTGCCCGACCCGCTCGTGGGCGAGCGCGGACCGCACCGTGGGCTCGCCGCCGGCCGACGCTCCCAGCTGTCGCAGCGCATGCAGGGCGTAGCAGCCGACGTCCATCAGTGCGCCCCCGGCGAGGTCGAGCGACCAGCGCGGGTTGCCGTCGTCGGGAGCCGGGATCACCATCGTCGACCCCACGTGCCGCACGGACCCGATCTCACCCGAGGCGACGACCTCGAGCACCCGTCGCATCACCGGGTGGAAGGCGTAGTGGTAGGCCTCCATCACCACGCCGCCCTCGGCACGCGCGACCTCGGCGACCCGGCGGGCGTCCTCACCGTTGGCCGCGAACGGCTTCTCGCACAAGACGTGCTTGCCCGCCCGCAGCGCGGCGATGTTCCAGCGTGCGTGCAGCCCGTTGGCCAGCGGGTTGTAGACCAGGTCGACCTCCGGGTCGCCCAGCACCTCGTCGTACGACGCGGCGACCCGCTCCACGCCACGGGCGTCGGCGAACGCACGAGCCCGGTCGGCGTCGCGGGCGGCCACGACCACCAGCCGGTGCCCCGCGCGCCGCGCGGGTGCGCAGACGGCGTTCTCGCTGATGGTGGCGGCCCCCAACAGGCCGATCCGCAGGGGTGTCTCGCTCACAGGTGTCTCCTGGCTCGGGGGTCGACGTGGAACTTGGGGCCGGGGCCCGCGTCCGGGGGACGCTCCCCGCGCAGGATGCCACCGACGTCCTCGAGGCCGACGGTCGCGGCCACCAGCGGACGGGGGTCGACCTCACCGGAGGCGTAGAGCCCGATCGCCCCCGCCAGGCCCGGTGAGGCGCTCAGCACGCCGACCGCGGTGACGTCCTTCATCACCAGGGTGCGACTGTCGAGCAGGCTGGGCGTCTCGGAGAGCCCGATCAGCACGATGCGACGTCCGGCGTCGACCAGCTCGGCCGCCCGGGCCGGGGACGACCGGTCGTTGGAGGCGTCGATCACGGCGTCCCAGCGGAGGTCGGGCAGGTCCTCGGACGTCCAGGCGCCGGCGACGCCGAGACCGTGGGCGAACTCGAGCGACGCGGCGCTCACGCCCACGACGTGCACCTCGCACCCCTGGGCCCTGGCCATCTGTGCGGCGAGCAGGCCGATGGTGCCGGGCCCCTGGACCAGCAGCCGCTCGCCCTCGTCGAGCGCGGCCGCGCGGACGGCCCGCAGGGCGTTGCCACCGGGCTCGACCAGCGCGCCGGCGGTGGCGTCGACGTCGCCGGCGAGGGCGAGCAGGGCGCTGGCCGGCACCGCGAGCTGCTCGGCGAGGGCTCCGTCGAAGCCGCGACGCAGGCCGATCTCGAAGCGGTCGTCGCACACGTGCCCGCGTCCGGTCAGGCACCGGTGGCAGCGGCCGCACCCGATCTGGGTGTCGCCGGTCGTCCGTCGCCCGAGCCACGAAGGGTCGACGCCGTCGCCGACGGCCGAGATCGTCCCGCACCACTCGTGACCGAGCCGGACCGGGTAGTGCGCGAGCCCGTCGTGCAGGTAGCTCATCCGGCCGGAGTGCATCTCCGTGTCGGTGCCGCAGACCCCGACCCGGTCGATGTCGACGACCACCTGTCCGGGGCCCGCGCGCGGAGGCTCGACGTCCTCGACGGAGGACTCCCCGGGACCGGTCAGGACGAAGGCGCGCACGTCAGCGGTCGACCGGGTGGGGCGCTAGTCTCCGGGCAGGGTGGGTCACCGGGCACATGCTAGGGCTTCGTCGGAAGGGACATGATGAGCGCTCCGCGCAGCGGCCAGTGGTACGCCGGCAGCGACCGCAACGCCTACATCCACCGTGCCTGGATGCGCCGCGGTCTCCCGGCGCACGCGTTCGACGGCCGCCCGCACATCGCGATCGCCAACACCGCCTCGGACCTGACGCCCTGCAACGCGCACCTCGACGAGGTCGCGCGCAGCGTCGCACAGGGCGTCTACGAGGCCGGCGGGATCCCGCTCAACCTGCCCGTGGTGTCGCTCGGGGAGACGCTGGTCCGGCCGACCGCGATGCTCTGGCGCAACATGGCGGCGATGGCGACCGAGGAGATGCTCCGCGCCAACCCGGTCGACGGCGTGGTGCTCCTCGGCGGCTGCGACAAGACCATCCCCTCGCTGCTGATGGCGGCCGCCTCGGTGGACCTGCCGGCACTGGTCGTGCCGGGCGGCCCGATGCTCACCGGCACCTTCCGCGGCGTGCCGCTCGGCTGTGGGACCGATGTCTGGCGGCTCAGCGAGGAGGTGCGCGCGGGCACCCTGTCGGAGGCGGAGTTCGTGGCCTCCGAGTCCTCGATGATCCGCAGCCGCGGGCACTGCAACACGATGGGCACCGCCTCGACGATGGCGATGGTGACCGAGGCCCTCGGTGCCACGATCCCCGGCATCGCCGGCACGCCGGCCCCGGACAGCCGTCTGCTCGAGGGGTCGCACGAGGCGGGCCGGCTGGCCGTCGAGATGGTCGCAGCCGAGCGGCGACCGAGCCGGCTCTTCACCCGCGGCTCGTTCCTCAACGCGATCGTCGCGCTGGCGGCGGTCGGCGGGTCGACCAACGCGGTGGTCCACCTGCTGGCGATCGCCGGTCGGCTCGGCGTCGAGCTCACCCAGGACGACTTCGACCGGACCGGGGCCGGGGTGCCGCTGCTGGTCAACCTGCAGCCCGCCGGGCAGTTCCTGATGGAGGACCTCCACCGCGCGGGCGGTCTCCTCGCGGTCCTGAGCCAGGTCGAGGACCTGCTCGACCCGGCCGCCCTCACCGTCACCGGCCGGACGCTGACCAGCTACCTCGGCGAGGCCGAGATCTGGGACCGTGAGGTGATCCGCCCCCGCGCCGAGCCGTTCCAGGCGCACGCCGGGATCGCTGTCCTGCGTGGCAACCTGGCTCCCGACGGCGCGGTGATCAAGCCCGCGGCCGCGACCCCGGGGTTGCTCCAGCACCGCGGACGGGCGATGGTCTTCGACTCGGTCGAGGACATGCACGCGCGCATCGACGACCCGGACCTCGACGTCGACGCCGACTCGGTCCTGGTGCTGCGCGGCTGCGGCCCCCGCGGCTACCCCGGCATGCCCGAGGTCGCGAACCTCCCGCTCCCCCAGAAGCTCCTCCAGGCCGGGGTGCGGGACATGGTCCGGATCTGCGACGGCCGGATGAGCGGCACGGCGTACGGCACGGTCGTGCTGCACGTCGCACCCGAGGCCGCGGCGGGCGGGCCCCTGGGCCTGGTGCGCACCGGTGACGTGATCGTCCTGGACGTCGCCGCCCGCCGGCTGGACATCGACATCGCCCAGGACGAGCTCGACGCCCGGCTGCCCGACGCGGCGGCCGTCGCGGCGTTCGCCGCGCCGACCCGGGGGTGGGAGCAGCTCTACGTCCGCACCGTCCTGCAGGCCGACACCGGTGCCGACCTCGACTTCCTGGTCGGGTCCAGCGGCGACGCGGTCTCCCGCGAGTCGCACTGAGCGCGCTCAGCCCGCGATCAGCTTGGCCAGCAGGGCCCGGAGGTCCTCGTCCGAGCCGGCTCCGAGCCGTCCCCGGATCTCCTCCTGGACGCCCGCGGCGACCTGCTGAGCCCGGACCAGCATCTGCTGTCCGTGGTCGGTCAGCGTGAGGTCGTAGACGCGGCGGTCGTCCTGGTTGCGGGCCCGGGAGACCAGCCCGGCCTGCTCCAGCTCGGCGACCATCGGGATCACCCCGGGGGCGCTGATCCCGAGCCCTGCCGCCAGCCGGTTCTGCGAGCAGGGCTGCTCGCCGGCCAGGGTGGACAGCAGGCCGAAGTCCCGCGGCTCGATGCCCAGGGGCTCGAGGCGCTGCGCGGCGAGCTCGCGGGCCCAGCGGTGCGAGTGCGCGAGCAGGTAGCCGGTGCGGGCCGACAGCGAGGTGATGCCGACCGAAGGGTCGTCGCTGAGCAGCAGGATCAGCCAGGCCTGCAGCCGCCGGGTCTCCTCCGGGGACAGCCCCCTGGTCAGCGCCGACTCGCTCTCGTCGAGCCCCGCGACGACGTCGGCGAGGGCGCACCGGCCGGCGTCCGTCAGCCGAAGGGCGTATGTGCGCCGGTCCTGCTCGCTGCGCTCACGGACCACCCAGTGCTTGGACTCGAGGGTGTCGACCAGCTTGACCACCAGCGACCGGTTGACGTGCGCGATGGTTCCGAGGGCGTGCTGGGAGAGCGGGCCGCGCTCGGCGAGGATCGAGAGCGCGGCCACCTCGCGCACCTGGGTGTCCTCGGGCATGCAGGCCTGGGCGCAGCCGGTCGCGCGCACATAGGCCCGCCGCAGCAGGTAGCCGGTGTAGCGCGTGAGCGGCGAGGGACCCGTGGCGACCACCGCACCCCCTCATCGGTTGCACAACGTTAACCGGATTGATCGTTAACCTGATTGACGATTATGACCATGCTCAGTACGTTTCACACCAGAGAGGCGTCGGACATCCTCCGACACCCGGCACGCCTTCCCACCAGGAGCACCCGTGGAACGTCTCGCACGGACCGTCATGCGTCACCGTCGTGTGGTCAGTGCCTTCTGGCTGGTGCTGTTCCTGGTCGGCGGCTGGTCCGCCGGGCAGCTCGGCGGCCGGCTCACCCTGGACTTCTCGCTGCCCGGCCAGCCCGGCGACACCGCGGAGAAGCAGCTGATCAAGGACTACGGCGTCAGCTCGTTCGACACCTACGTCGCCGTCGTGACCGTCCCGCGCGGCACGACCGTGCCGGACGAGCGCGCGGCGGTGGCGGGCGTCCTCTCCACGGTCGCCAAGGCCGCCCCCCACACGCGCATCGCCGACTACGCGAGCACCGGGGACACCGGGTTCCTCTCGCAGGACAAGCGGACCACCTTCGCGCTGATCCAGGGGCCGCAGCCGCAGTCGTTCGGCCCGGGCATCCAGACCCAGCTCCAGCCCGCGCTGACCAGAGCCGCCACCGCCGCGGGCTTCGACAGCGGCCTGACGTCGTACGGTCTGCTCTCGGCGGGCAACGACACCTCCGGGCCGAGCGTGCTCGCCGAGACGCTGCTGGGGGCGACCGGCGCCCTGGTCGTGCTGCTGTTCGTGTTCGCCTCCTTCCTGGCGCTGCTGCCGCTGCTGATCGCCGCTGTCTCGATCCTGACCACGTTCCTGCTGGTGCTGGGGCTGACCACCTTCAGCGACGTCAGCTTCGTCGTGCAGTTCCTGATCTCGCTGATCGGTCTGGGCGTGGCCATCGACTACTCGCTGCTCGTGGTGTCGCGCTGGCGCGAGGAGCG
>JBDTXF010000052.1:0-10704 GCA_040006355.1 Nocardioidaceae bacterium
TCCAGGTGAGGACCGGCGCTGCGAAGCTCAGGGTGCCGCCGCCGACGGCCACCGCGTCCCCGTTGTAGTCCGCGTCCGTGACCACCCTCGCGAGGGAGTCCTCGACGGATGCGGCGGCGTAGGCCGTCTCGCCGGTGTTCGCGACCACGATCGTGTAGCCGACCACCGAGCCGGGCGTCGTGGTCGGTGAGCTCGAGGTCTTCGTGATGGTCAGCCCGGGGACCAGTACCTGCACCGTGGCGGTGCACGCACTGTCGGCGCTCCCGACGGGACAGGTGCTGCCCTGAGCCGGGGCGACCACGGTGGTGGCCATCGTCCGGTCGCCGGTGTCCGGGCTCCGCACGGTCACCGCGTAGTGGATGGTGGCGGTGGCACCGATGGGGAGGTCACCCCGCCAGGCCAGGGTCGGGGCGGTGTAGCTCGCCACACCCGTCGTGGCGGTCACCGTCCCGTCGAAGGCCGCGTCGTCCACCACGCCGCTGAGGTCTGTGCTGACCTCGGCGCCGACGTAGTCCGTCTGGCCGGTGTTGGCGACGGTGATCGTGAAGCCCACCCGGTCGCCCGGAGTGGCGGTGGCGACGTCCGAGGTGGTGGACACGGCCAGACCGGGAAGCAGCACGGTGACCGAGCTGAGGCACTGCGCGCTGCTGCCGCACGTGCTTCCGGCCTCGGCCGAGCTGACCGAGGTGTCCAGGCTGCGGTTGCCGGTGTCGGGGTCCGCCACCGTCAGGGCATAGCTGATCGTCGCGGTGTCACCGACAGCGAGGTCACCGGTCCAGGTCAGGTCGGGCTCGGTGTAGGTCACCGCGCCGGTCGTGCTCGTGGCGCCGCCCGCGTAGGTGGCGTCGTCCAGTGCACCGGTGAGGTGGGCCGTGACCACGGCTCCCGCGTAGGCGGTCTGACCGGTGTTGGTGACGGTGACGGTGTAGCCGACCGTGCCGCCGGGAACGGTGTTGCTGCGGTCCGCGGTGACCGAGATGTCGAGTGCCGGCACCAGCACGTCCACCGCGGACGAGCACGCTGCTCCGGGGTTCGTGGTCGGGCAGGTGCTGCCGAGCTCGTCCGAGAGTGCGGTGTTCGACATCACACCGTCCCCCAGGTAGGGGTCGTCCACGGTGACCGTGAAGTGGATCTGGACCTCGTCGCGGACCGCGAGGTCACCGGTCCAGGTGATCGTGCCGGAGCTGTAGTCCACGGTCCCGCTCGTCGCGGTCGCGTTGTTGTCGTAGGCCGCGTCGTTCAGCACCCCGCCTAGCGGGTCGGTGATCGTCGCGGCCGTGTAGCCGGTCTCACCTGTGTTGACGGCGGTGATCGTGTAGCCCACCGTGTCGCCCGGGCTCGCGTCGCTGACGTCGGCTGCCTTCGTGATCGTGAGGCCCGGCTTGAGCACGGCCACGCTGGTGAGGCACTCCGGACCGGGCGCCCCGGTCTGGCAGTTGCTGCCCACGACGTCGGTGGACACCACGGTGGTCAGCGTCCCGTTGCCGGTCACGGGGTTGTTGACGGTGTTCGACCCGGTGACCGTGACCGACTCGCCCGGAGCCAGGTCGCCTGTCCAGAGGATGGCCTCGTGGGCGACGTCGAACGTCAGCGACCCCGACGTCGCGGTCGCGTCGCCGTTGTAGGTGGCGTCGTCCAGGGTGCCGGAGAAGTCGTCCGCGACGACTGCCCCCCGATAGACGACCTGTCCCGTGTTGGTGACGACGGTCGTGTTGCGGACCACCCCGGTCGGCTTGGTGGTCGGGACGTCGGCGGAGGTGTCGATGCGCAGGCTGGCGATCGGCACCGTCGTGGTGCAGCCCGGGTCGCTGCCGCCGGCGGGGCAGGTGCTCCCCTGGACGGTGGAGACCAGGGTCTGGGCCAGCGTGAAGTCACCGGCGGGTGGGGACGTCACCGTGACCGCATAGCTGACCGTCACGCTGTCCCCGGGAGCCAGTGCCCCGCTCCAGCTGAGGGCCGGGCCGGCGAGGACGGGGGTGCCGGACGTGGCCGTCGGCGAGGTCGTGACCGTCGCGTCGTCGAGCACGCCGGCCAGGTCGACCGAGAACGTGGCCGGAGCATATGCCGTCTGCCCGGTGTTGGTGGCGGTCAGGGTGTAGCCGACCGAGCCTCCGGGCGCGGACCTCGCGACGCTCGTGCTGGAGGTGAGGCTCAGCGCCGGGGTGAGCACGGCCACCGTGCTGCGGCACCCTGCGTTGCCGCTAGCGGGCGGACAGGTGCTGCCCACCTCGGTGGAGCTGGCCACGTTCACCATGGTCTTGTCCCCGGTGCCGGGGCTCGAGGCGGTCACCGAGTAGCCGATCGTCGCCGTCGCCCCGACAGCCAGGGACCCGGTCCAGGTCAGCGTCGGGCTGCTGTAGGCGACCGCGCCACTGGTCGTCGTGACGTTCCCGTCGTAGGTCGCGTCGTCGAGGACCCCGTCGAGCGAGTCCGTGACGGTGGCTGCGTCGTACGCCGTCTCGCCGGTGTTGTGCACCACGAGCGTGTAGGCCACCACGCCGCCGGGGACCACGAACGTCGTGTCGGCGGTCTTGGTGACGGTCAGGCCGGGGAGCAGCACATTGAGCGTCGCCGTGCAGCGCGTGTCGGTGCCTGCGGTCGGGCAGTTGTTGCCGAGCGCCTGCGAGACCAGGGTGCCGGTCAGCTGCCGGTCGCCCTGGTCGGGGTTCTCCACGGTGAGGGTGCCGGTCACGGTCACGGTGCCGCCGACCGGGATGTTGCCCGTCCAGGTGATCGCCGAGGAGGTCAGCACCAGGCTGCCGGAGCTGGCGGTCTGGTCGCCGGTCGGGATCGCGTCGTCGACCACTCCGGCGCTCGGGCTGCTGACGCTGATCCCGTTGTAGGGCATCTCGCCGGTGTTCGTGAACGTCGCCGACAGGTGCACGAGGGAGCCAGGGGTGGTCGAGGCCTCGTCGAAGTGCTGCTGGATCAGCAGGCCGGCCACCGGCACGGTGCTGGTGCACCTCGGGTCGAGACTGCCCGAGAGACAGTTGTTGCTGGACGGCGGCAGGGTCGAGCTCAGCGTGCCGGTGAGGACCTGGTTCCCGGTGATGCCCGCGTGCACGGTCACCGAGTAGGTCACCGTGACGGTGCCTGCTGCCGGCACCGTGCCGGACCAGGTGAGGTTCGGGCTGGCGAATCCGACGGTGCCGGCACTGGCCGTGGCGTTGCCGTCGTAGTCGGCGTCGTCGAGGATCCCGCTGAGCGGGTCCGAGAAGCTGGCGGACGCGGCCGCTCCGCTGGAGTTCGACGCGGTCACCGTGTAGTGCACCGTCGCGCCGGCCTTCGTCGCCGCCACGTCGGCGGTCTTGGTGAAGGTCAGGCTCACCGAGTTGGTGACGGCCACCAGGGCGGTGCACCGGGAGTCGTCGCTGCCGCTGGGACAGTTGGCGCCGACGTTGGTCGAGGTCGCGGTGTTGGTCAGCTGCCGGTCGCCGGTGTCGGGGTTGTTGACCCTCACCGCGTAGGTGATGGTCGCTGACACCCCGGGCGCGAGGGCGCCGGACCAGCTGAGCACCCCGGCCGCGTAGTCGACGGCACCCGACGTCGTCGTGGTCGCGGCGGAGGTGTAGGTGGCGTCGTCGAGCACCCCGGCGAGCGAGTCGCTGAACGCGGCACTGGGATAGGTCGTCTGCCCCGAGTTGGTGACCTTGACGGTGTAGGTGATCGACGAGTCGAGCGTGGCGGTGGCCCGGTCGGCGGTCTTCACGATCGTCAGGGCGGGGGTCAGGACCGCCACCGTGGTGCGGCAGGCCGCGCTGCCGCTCGCCGGCGGGCAGGTGCTTCCGACCGCCGTGGAGCTCACCGGGTTGACCATCGTCTTGTCCCCCGTGCCGGGGCTGCGCGCGGTCACGGAGTAGGTGATCGTGGCCGTGGCTCCGACGGCGAGGTCGCCGGTCCAGGTCAGCGTCGGGCTGTTGTAGGCGACTGAGCCGCTGGTCGTCGTCGCGTCCCCGTTGTAGGCTGCGTCGTCCAGGACACCGGCGAGCGTGTCGGCGGCCTCGACTCCGACGTACGCCGTCTGGCCGGTGTTGTGCACCGTGATCGTGTAGCCGACGGTGCCCCCCGGGACGGTCACCGTCGTGCTGGCCACCTTGGTCAGGGTGAGCTGGGGGGTCAGCACCGTGGTGGTGACGCGACAGCGGGGGTCCGGGCTGGCGGCGGGACAGTTGCTGCCGGGCGCCGAGGACTCCATCGTCGCGGTGAAGACCCCGTCCCCCGTGTCGGGGTCCCGGATGTCCAGCGTGGCCGACACCGTGACGACGCCCCCGACCGGGATGCTGCCGGTCCAGGTGGTGCCGGTCTCGTTGAGGACGAACGTCCCCGAGCTGGCCGTCTGGGTGCCGCCGGACGAGACGTCGTCGGCCGCATCCTGGGCCTGCACGGCGACGTCGATGTCGGTGTAGGGCACCTGACCGGTGTTGGTGTAGGTCGCCGTGTAGTGCACGGTCGACCCCGGGGTGGCAGTCAGGTTCCTGTCGGGGTAGGCCAGCACCAGTCTCGCGACGGGCACGGTGGAGGTGCACCGGGTGTCGCCACTGCCCACGGCACAGTTGTTGCCGCGGGTGTTCGAGGTGACCTGGTCGGTGAGCAGGTTGTCGCCACCGTCGGCGGCATGAACCGTGACCGAGTAGGTCACAGTCGCTGTGGCTCCCACGGCGAGGGTGCCGCTCCAGCTCAGCGTCGACCCGGAGACCGAGGCCGTTCCGGCGCTGGCACTGACGTCCGCGTTGTAGGACGCGTCGTCCAGGATGCCGGCGAGCGCGTCGGTCAGCGCCGCGCCGGTGGCGACCGTGGCTCCGGAGTTGGTGACCACGACCGAGTAGCCGACCACCGCACCCGGCTTCGTGGTGGCGGCGTCCGCCGTCGTGGTGATCGCGAGCCCGGGGACGAGCACCCTGACCCCGGCGGCACACCGCGCGTCCGCGCTGCCGGCCGCGCAGTTGCTGCCCCTGGACGACGAGACAACCGTGTTGGCGAGGATCTTGTCGCCCGGGTCGGGGTCGCGCACCGTCACGGTGTAGCTGATCGTCGCACTCTCCCCCGGTGCAAGGGACCCCGTCCACGACAGTGTCGGACTGCTGAAGGAGACGGTCCCGGTGGTGGCGCTCGCCCCACCGGCGTACGTCGCGTCGGTGAGCACCTGCGACAGGTCGTCGGTGAAGGTGGCCGCCGGGTAGGTCGTCTCGCCGGTGTTGGACACCGAGACGGTGTAGCCGACCGCCTCACCCGGCGTCACCGTCGACCGGTCCGCGGTCTTGGTGAACATCAGGCCGGGGACGAGCACCTGCACCGAGGTCCGGCACGCCGGGTTCGCGGAGCCGGTCGGGCAGGTGCTGCCGGCCGCGTTGGAGGAGACGATCGTGTCCAGCGACCTGTTCCCGGTGTCCGGGTCGTGCACGGTCATCGAGATCGTGCTGGTCGCGCTGGCTCCGGGTGCCAGGCTCAACGTCCACGACGCCGTCCCGTTGGCGTTCAGCACCTGGCTCCCGCTGGAGACCACTGCGTCGTTGTTGTAGGTCGCGTCATCCAGGAGAGCGGTGAGGTCCTCCACCACCACGACGTTCTGATAGGTGGTCTGGCCGCTGTTCGTGACGGTCACCACGTAGTGCACGACACCGCCCGGCGTCGAGCTCGTGGTGTCCGCCGAGGAGGTGATCCTCAGTCCGGGAAGCAGCACCGACACCGTGCTGGTGCAGCGCGGGTCGCTGCTCGAGGCCCGGCAGTTGTTGCCGGCGGTCGTGGACGACACCGTGCTCACCAGCGACT
This sequence comes from Nocardioidaceae bacterium, assembly GCA_040006355.1. GTDB lineage: Bacteria > Actinomycetota > Actinomycetes > Propionibacteriales > Nocardioidaceae > Nocardioides_B. The sequence goes on from JBDTXF010000052.1 coordinate 5,770, forward strand.
TGTCGCCCGGGTCGGGCTGACGCACCGTCACCGTGAAGGTCACCGTGGCGGTGGCGCCGATCGCCAGGCCACCGGTCCAGGTCAGCGTCGAGCCGCTGTAGGCGACCGCTCCGGCGCTCGCGGTCGCGTCCCCGTTGTAGGTGGCGTCGTCCAGGACACCGGTCAGGGAGTCGCTGAACGTCGCGCCGGTGTAGGCCGTCTGGCCCGAGTTGGTCGCAGCCACCGTGTAGGTGACCACCGAGCCGGGGGTGGTGGTGCTGACGTCGGTGGAGGTGCTGATCGCCAGGGCGGGCACGAGCACCTGGACCGTGGAGGTGCAGGCCGCGGCCGGGCTCGCCGGACGGCATGTGCTCCCGGCCGCCGGCGAGGTGGCTACCGTGGTGAGCGTCCTGTTGCCCGCGTCGGGGTCGTTCACGGTCACCGAGCCGGTGATGGTGACCACCGCCCCGATCGGCACGCTGCCGGTCCAGGTGATCGTGCCGGAGCTGTAGCCCACGGTCCCGCTCGAGGCGGCGGCGTTGTTGTCGTAGGTGGCGTCGTCGAGGGCGCCGGCGAGGGCCACCGCGACGCTGGTGCCGGTGTAGGCCGTCTGCCCCGTGTTGGACAGCGTCACCGTGTAGGGCACCGTGGCGCCGGGTGTGGTCGTGCTGAGGCTCGCCGTGTTCGTGATCACCAGGGCGGGAACCAGCACGGCCACCGTGACCGTGCACGAGGCAGCAGGGTTCCCACTGGGGCACGAGCTCCCCGGCGAGGACGAGACGATGGTCGCGCTGAGCGACCGGTTGCCGGTGTCGGGGTCCTTCACCGTCACCGAGTAGGTGATGGTCGCACTCGCCCCGGCGGCGAGGGTCCCGGTCCAGGTCAGCGACGGGCTCGCGAACGTGACGCTGCCGGTCGTGGCCGTGGCATCCGCGTTGTAGGCCGCGTCGTCCAGGACGCCCGTCAGGTCGTCGGTCAGCGTCGCGCCCGTGGCGGCCACCGGCCCGGTGTTGGTGACCATGATCTGGACGTGCACCGTGCTGCCGGGCGTGGTCGTGGACACGTCGGCGGTCTTCACGATGGCGAGACCGGCGACGTTGACGGTCGCCGTGCACCGGGCATCCGTGCTGCCGCTGGCGCAGTTCGTGCCGAGGGTGGCCGACGTGACGGTGTTCGAGAGCACCTTGTTGCCGGTGTCGGGCTGGTTGACCGTCACCGAGTAGCCGATCGTGACGGTCGCCGACGCCGCGACGTTGCCGGTCCAGCCGAGCGTGCCCGCGCTATAGGTCAGGGTGCCGCTGGTCGTCGTCGCGTCGGCGTTGTAGGTCGCGTCGTCGACGACCCCGGACAGCGGGTCGCTCAGCGAGGCACCGGTCCAGGTGCTGGAGCCGGTGTTGGTGACCGTGACCGTGTAGGTGACCGTGCCTCCGGCTGCCGTCGAGGACACGTTCGCGGTCTTGGCGATCACCAGCGGGCCGGCACCGACCACGATCGTGACGGTCTTGGCGGCGCTCTGGTTGAAGGAGTCGACCACCGACACCGTGAACGTGGAGCTCCCGACCGTCGTCGGGGTCCCGGTGAGCGCCCCGGTGGCGGTGTTCAGGGTCAGCCCCGGAGGCGCGCTGCCCGCGGTGACCGACCAGGTCAGCGGGAGCGTGCCGCCGGTGACGTCGAACGTCGTGCTGTAGGCGACCCCCACCTGCCCGGCGGCCGGCGCGGCGGCCGTGAACGCCGGACGGGCCACCACCACCAGGGTGACCGTCCTGCTGGCGACCTGGTTGAGGGAGTCGGTCGCCGAGACGGTGAGGCTGAAGCTGCCGGAGGCGGTGGGCGTGCCGGTGACCGCGCCGGTCGTGGGGCTGATCGCCAGGCCGGCGGGCAGGCTGCCCGAGCTCACCACCCAGGCGTACGGCGCGGTGCCGCCGCTCAGGGTGGGCTGCTGGCTGTAGGGGACGCCCACCTCGCCTGCTGCGGGAGCGAACGTCACGGCCGGTGCGTCCGCGACCACGAGCGTGACCGACCTGGTCGCGCTCTGGGCGCTGGCGTCCACGATCTTGACGGTGAAGGTGCTCGAGCCGCCTGCGGTCGGCGTGCCGCTGAGCAGCCCGGTCGTTGCGTTCAGCGTCAGGCCGGCCGGGAGCGTGCCGGACGAGACCGACCAGACGAACGGCGACGTCCCGTTGGTGGCCGTGAGCTGGGTGCTGTAGGCGGCCCCGACCTCCCCCGGCGGTGGGGCGGCGAAGGTCAGGCTCGGCGAGAGGTTGGGGGTGACGGCCGACGACCGGGCCGACGGCGGCCCGGTCCCCGCGGCGTTCCTGGCGGCCACGGTGAAGGTGTAGGCCGTCCCCGCGGTCAATCCGGTGACCGTCTGGGTGGTGCCGGCGCCGAAGGTCGTCGTCGTCTGGGCGGACCCGCCGATGTAGGGCGTCACGACGTAGGCGGTGATGGCGTTGCCGCCGTTGCTGGGTGCGGTCCAGGTCAGGGTCGCCGCGGAGTCACCCGCCGACGCAGCGGTGATCGTGGGCGCCCCAGGCAGGACGTAGGGGACCACGGCCGCGGACTTCGGGCTCGCGGCGGAGGTGCCATAGGCGTTCGTCGCGGCCACCGTGTAGGTCCAGGAGCCGCCCGAGGCGAGACCGGTGAAGGTGTTGCTGGTGACGGTGGGTCCGTAGTTGACCGGCGTCTGGGCGGCGCCGTTGAGGTAGGGGACCACGACGTAGCCGGTGATCGGGCTGCCGTTGTCGGTGGGCGCGACCCAGCTCACCGTCGTGCTGCTGATGCCGGCCGTGGCGGTGGGCGCCGCCGGCGCGACCGGGCTGTCGGCGTAGACATAGCTCGCGAAGCCGTCCGCGCCCTGGGTGACCGCGGTGAGCCGGACCGTCGCGGGGCTCGCTCGGGCCGGCATCGAGGTGATCACCAGGTTGCTGCCGACGATCGAGAAGCAGCCGGCCAGCAGCGCGTCGTTGGCGCAGCGCAGGAGCACCACCGGCGTCCCGGCCTGCTGCTCGGCGGTGGTGCCGACCTCGATGGCTCGCGGGAAGTCGTTCGTCTGACCGGTCGCCGTGATCCGGTTGCCACCTGCCACCGGCCCGATCGCCGGCGTCAGCGTGATGCCGGTCGGCTTGGCACTGGGGCTCCCCGCGGCGGCGGTGCTCACCGTCCCGGGGTCCGCATCGGCCGAGGAGACCCGGGTGGTGGTGTTGGCCTGGATGAAGGCCGCGGACACGCTGGCCCCGGTGACGATCCCCACCAGGGTGATCGTGGGCAGAGTCGTCCCGTTGGCGAAGGAGGACGCCGTCGTCGTGCAGGTGATGCTCTGCCCGACCGGGTCGGCACAGACCCAGCCAGCCCCGAACGCCGCCTGCGGCGCGACCCCGGCGGGGACGGTCTGGGTCACCGAGACGGCGCTGCCCTCGTCGGCCCCGGTGGCCACCTTCGCCACGGTGTCCATCGTCACCGGGTCCCCCGGCGTGGACGTCGCGGCGCTGTAGCTCGTGGTGGCGACCGACAGCTGCGGGACCGCGTTGAAGGTCACCACCTTGACGTTGTCGACCTCGTGGTTGTCGGTGACCGATCCGGTCGAGCCGACGAAGGCGAAGGCCAGCTGCTTGGGGACCCCGCTGGTGTTCAGCCAGCTGGCCGAGGGGTAGAGCCCTGCCGCGACCGTGGGCAGCGTGCCGGAGATCGTCGAGGCGGTGCTGCCGCCGGCCGCGGTCGTCACCACCTTGTAGGAGTGCGCCGGGACCGCGACGCCCGACGTGGAGGTGAAGGCCGTGCCGGTCGGGTTGATCAGCACCTGCACCGGGACCAGCGAGGCGGCGCGGGTGGCCGCTCGCAGGGTCAGCTTGCCGCTGCCTGTGAAGGTGGTGGCCAGGCCGCAGTAGCCGACCGACCCGTTGCCGGGACCGCGGACGACCACCGCGCCAGGGGTCTGGCTGGTGATGTTCAGGACGTTCGTGCACCCGGTGCCCTGGAAGCCGGTGGAGCTGAAGTTTCCGAAGACGTCCACGCCGACGCCGAGGTAGGCGTTGGGCAGCCCCTTCACCGACCCTGCCGGTGAATAGCCCAGGGAGCCGCCCGAGGGCCCGATGCTCGGCGGGCTGGCGGGGTTGGCGGGGTCGACTGCCGCCAGCATGAAGGCCATCCCGTCGGCGGCGCCGCCGCCCCACTGGTAGGTGTTGAAGGTGACGTCGAGCCCGCTCGAGGACGGGAAGCTGTCCAGCCCGAAGACCCCGCCGACCTGGTTGGTGCTGGAGTTGGTGAGCCGGAGCTTGCCGGAGCCGACGATGTCGATGTTGCCGGGGCAGCTCAGCAGCGGACCGGTGGAGGTGTTGCCCTTGGCGGTCAGGCAGGCCGCGTTCGTCCCGCTGATCGAGGTGGGCACGGTGACCGTCCCGATGCCGCCACTGACCGTGCTGTTGGCGAAGCTGTTGCTGAACAAGGTGGTGCCGAGGGCCGCGGCCGGGCTCGCCGGCAGCACGACGACGGCGGCCAGGGAGGCGAGCATCGCGACGACGACCAGCAGAGCGAGCGATCGCATGCGGCGCAGGGCTCTGACTCGCCCGCGGCTACGGATGCCCTACACCCGCGGGACGAGCCAAGGCGCCCGCCGCGACGATCACGTGCTGCTGGTACCTCCGACGCCCCAGGCGGTAGGCCGCCACGAGGATCAGGAGGACAGCGACGATGATCCCCAAGAGGGGTAGAGGAAACACGATGACCCGCACGGACCTGGTCTGCACGTCGCCGCCGGCGTTGACGATCGACAGCCGAGGGTGGCAGATGCACAGCAGCGGCGGGTCCCAGGTGGTGGTGATGTCCCGGATGCTCCCGCGCATCACGGTGAAGTCGGGGAACGCCACGGCCGTGCCCGCGCCGCGGAGCCGGAGGGGCGAGCCGCCCCGGAAGTCCCGGTGCACCGTCCCGGTGCTCCGGACCGTCGCGTCGACGTCGACC
>JBDTXF010000053.1:0-10686 GCA_040006355.1 Nocardioidaceae bacterium
CCGATCCTGGCCGAGCTGTTCGGGGGCCTCGTGGTCATTGCCGGCGTCGGGACGGTCACCCTGGGTGATCGTGTCGTGGCGCGGGTCCGGCGGGATGAGGTTCCGGACTCCGATCCGGTTCCCGTCGCCAACGGCGCCGCGGTGTCCCCATGAGCACACCGCGACTGGTCGGTCGCGACGGGGCCTACGGTCGAGTCACGCGGTTCGTCGGGCACTCGTCGGCCCACGGCGCCGCCTTGCTGGTTGTCGGCGATCCGGGCATCGGGAAGTCGCTGTTGCTCGAGGTTGCCTCAGACCTGGCGACCGAGATGGGCACGCGCGTACTGCGCGCGGAGGGAGTCGAGTTCGAGACCAGCGTCAGTCATGCCGTGCTCAACCAGCTTCTTGTCCCGCTGACAGAGGACCTCCAGAGGCTCTCCGCCCTTCACCGCAGCGCGCTCACCGTTGCCCTCGGACTCGAGGACGGCCCCACACCCGATCGGCTCGTCGTCGCGAACGCAGCCCTGGCGGTGTTGCAGCGACTCGCGCACCACCGACCGGTGCTGGTGATCGTGGACGACCTCCCGTGGGTCGACCGCGCCAGTGCCTTCGTTCTCGGCTTCCTGGCTCGTCGCCTCGCCGGGACCCACATCGGCTTCCTGGCCGGGCAACGCAGCGGCGAAGAGAGCTTCCTGGAACGAGCCGGAATGGACACCCTCGACCTGGAACCCCTCGATGACCAGGATGCCTCGACCCTGCTGCTCTCACGGTTCCCCAGCCTGGCTGCACCCGTGGTGGACCGTCTGGTGACCGAGTCCCAAGGCGTGCCACTGGCGTTGCTCGAGCTGCCACGCGAGCTCAACGATCGCCAGCAGTCATCCTTCGAAGACCTGCCGGCACTGCTGCCTCTGGGGCGTCACCTGCAGAGCGTCTTCGCCACCCGGGTGCGCGCCCTTCCCCAGCAGAGCCGGCAGATCCTGCTCATGGCTGCCCTCGAGACCGGCGGGCTCCCCCGCGCCTTCGCCTGCTCACCCATCGACGATCGCGAGGACCACCTGGCACCCGCGGAGCGCGCCGAACTCCTGAGGCTGGACCCGGCGACACGACGACTCTGCTTCACCCATCCGCTGATTCGCTCGGCGGTCGTCGAGATCGCCACGAGCGGCGAGCGCCGTGCCGCCCACCAGCGTCTGGCCGACCTCCTGGGAGCCCAACCAGACGCACGCGCCCGGCACCTGGGTGAAGCCACCTCCGAACCGGACGAGGAGGTGGCCTCGCTCATCGAAGCCTCCGCCTATCGGATCCTGCACCGAGGCGACGCCAGGGAAGCAGTGGTGGGCCTGCTGCGCGCCGCCGACCTGAGCCCCACGGGGACTTCACAGGCCCGCAGGCTGGCCGAGGCGGCCTACGTCGGCGCGGACTCAGCTGGTGCGATCCAGGACGTGTCCACGCTGCTCGAGCGAGCACGCCGAGCCGACCCCGACGCCAACGACTCCCTCTCAGCCGCAACCGCAGCCGCCTACGTGCTCCTCAGCGAGGGCGACACCAAGACCGCCCACCGACTCCTGACAAGCGCGATCACCTCGACTGAGGGCCGGGCCAGCGAGCACGTCCTGGAGGAGGCTCACCACACCCTGCTCATGCTGAGCTTCTTCGGCGCTCTGCCGCACTACTGGGAGGCGCTCCAGTCCGCACTTGACACGTGGTCCGGAGCCTCGCCGATCCTCGAGATCTCCGCGGAGACTCTCGCCGACCCTGCCCGCAGCACCCCGCTGCAACGAGAACGTCTCGACTCCGCCATCACCGCACTGCACATGGAGAACGACCCCAACCAGATATCCCGAGTAGCGATCGCCGCCATCTGGGTCGATCGCCTCGACGACTGCCGGATGGCACTCGGCCGCGTTGCTCGCGGCACGTCCGGCACCGACGACGGGGTTCCGGCTGTGCGGGCACAGCTCATGCTCGCGGTCAGCGAGTTCATGTCAGGCCGCTGGGATGAATCCGAGGAGATGACTCGAAGGGCCAACGCACACCTCGAGAGGGAGCCGTCCCCGATGCTGTTGTGGACCGCCTGGCATGCCGAAGCGCTCCTCGCCGCCGGGAGGGGAGACGTCGCACGGTGCGCCGAGCTGTGCGACCGGATGCGTCAATGGGCACTGCCACGAGGCCTCGGCGTCGTCAAACGATACGTCGCCCAGGCCGCCGGGCTGTGCGCCACCGGCCTTCGCGACTTCGACACCGCCTACCGGCTCTACGCCTCCATCAGCGCGCCAGGCTCCTTCGCACCCAACGAACCATTCGCACTGTGGGTCGTGATGGACCTCGTCGAGGCCGCGGAGAGATCGGGACGTCATGCTGCCGCACTGGCGCATGTCGAGGCGGCTCGTCGCGCCGGGATCTCCTACATCTCTCCGCGACTGGCGCTCTTGTGCGAGGCCTCGGAGGCAATGGTGTCTGAAGGAGTCTCGGCAGCCGCCGCGTTCGAGCGAGCCCTGATGACTCCGGGCGCCGACCGGTGGCCCTTCGACCTCGCCCGGATCGAGCTCGCCTATGGGGAGCACCTGCGCCGCCAACGGCACAGCACACGTGCACGTGTTCACCTACAGACCGCCCTGGACGTGTTCACCGCCATGGGCGCGACACCCTGGATGCATCGCGCGCAGTCAGAGCTGCGAGCCACCAGCCAGACCCGGCAGTCGCCCGACTCAGCAAGCACCTCAGCCTTGACTCCACAAGAGCTCGAGATCGCATTGCTCGGCGCGACCGGACTGACCAACCGACAGATCGGTGAGCGCCTCTACATCTCACCACGCACCGTTGGGGCCCACCTCTACCGGATCTTCCCGAAGCTGGGCATCGAGACACGAGCCGGACTTCGCGACGGGCTGCCTCACCACCAAGACCCCCCTGTCGCCTCTTGAGCGGCAAGGTGGACATCCGACTGATGCTGCCCGCAGCGGCGCCGGCGCGCAGCGAGCCCGCATGCGTCCTCGTTATCGGGCACAGCTCGACACACAAGCACGCCCCTCCGCTGGTTGGGGCGCGCGAGGTCAGCCGGTGGGCGAAAAGGTGGCCCGGCCAGATATCAGACGGTCCACGTTCTGTACGGAACCCGCCTACGGCTCATCGTGCTCCCGTTCGGGTCCACATCCTGGGCGAACAGACCGTGAGGGTCGAACCGTCGACGCACTGCTGCTACCTCGGCGGCGGTGGCGACGTCGAAGTCCGTTGGCCGGCCTGATGGCCCCACAGCGCAGAGGGCAGAGTCCGCTCGGTGGTCCAGGGTGCGAGAGCCTCGCTCGCGCATCGCAGGTCGTGGGTGACCGACGCGACGGTCCGCGTGGGTGGGACGACGTCGACCGCGACGTGTGGGAACTGGGCGGGAGTGCGGTCGAGGACCCCTCCGGTCCGCGCCGACGCAGCGAAGGCGCCTCCGAACTGGCGGAGGTCGGCGATCATCAGTGGTGTTCCGGAACCCGGACCGGCAGCACCGAGGCGGTGGGTGCACGGCCGGTCGAGGCGACCCGCATCCCGGCCGGCAGCCCTGGTTCACCGCGTCGATCACCCAGCCTACTGAGGCTCGCCCGGCGCCGCGAGAGCCGCGCCGTCGCTGCTGCCGGGGGATGTCTCTGTCGGTGCGATGGTGAGCTTGGTGATCAGTGCGTCGGCAACGTCGAACACGTACCGCAGGTCCACGGTGCCTCCGGGGAAGTTGCCGTCCAGCCTCGCGGTGACAACCGTGCCGGAGTCTCCTGCGGGCAAGCGCTCGATCTGTGTCGTCGTGTACTCGTACGCGGAGGTCGCACGGTCTCGCCAATCGCGGATCGCGGGCCTGCCTCGGTGAGTCGTACCGTCGTCGATCACCACCCCCGCTGGCGTGAAAAGTCCCACGACGGCGTCCACGTCCTGGCGACGGTCAGCTTCGAAGTACAAGTCGATCAGGTCGGTGCTCGGCGCCATGGCGGGCCTCTCTGAGCGTGGTGCGGCATTCGACCAGGACCGGCCGAGGCAAGCAACACTGCTCCCTGTCGGACGGCCCAGCATCAGTCAGATGTCTCTGTCGACCGTTCGGCTTCGCCTCGCCTCGCGTCGCCTCGCTTGACTGTTCCCCGCCCGCACATACGGGTTGATGGTCCTTCGACCGATGCACATGTCAAGCAGTGCGGGGCTGTGTGAGGGGCATCCCGGACAACCCGGTCCCACCGACCACAGGAGCAGCCAATGCCATCTCTCGAAGAGTCCGAACGAGGTCGACATGACGGGCCGTACGGCGCGGTGAACGGTTTCGCAGGCCGGGTACCACGATGGTTCCGGCTTGCTGTCGTTCTCGTTCTCGCCGTACCGCTTCACCAATCTGCTGACGCTGCCGACGAGCGCTGTTCGCCCGAACCCGGTCGCGCACCCCGCCACGTTCTCCGCGTCCATCTTTCGTCACCTGGTGCGAGAGGCGATGATCCCCACCCTCGCCCATATGGCGGTCCCGTGCCGCCGGTGTCACCGCACGCCTACGGACGTTCGACTGATGCTGTCGTGGCATCGAGAAAGGCAGGGTTGAAAGTCCATCGACCACCAGGAGCAACCATGACTCACGCCCGAGTGCCGCTCAACATCTTTGGTGTCGGCTTCGGCCTGGCCGGGCTCGCCACTACGTGGCGCATCGCCGCCGACCTCGGCCTCGCACCCGCTGGCTTCGCCAATGCCCTGGTCGTCCTGGCCACGGCGGTGTGGGTGGCCTCGATGGTCCTCTACGTCAGCTATGTCGCCGTCAGCGTCGGGAACCTCGCGCGGGACCTTCACGACATGACGGGCGGACCCTTCGCATCGCTCGCGGTGATCGTCCCGCTCCTGCTCGTCGTCGACGGGGTCCAGCCCTATGCACCGCACCTCGCCCAGGTCCTCGTCGACATCCTCGTGGTCGCGGTCGTTGCCCTGGGGGGCTGGTTCACGGGGTCGTGGATGCGCGGCGGGACCGAGCTCGATCGACTCCACCCGGGATACTTCCTGCCTACTGTCGCAGGAGGCTTCATCGCGTCGGCCGCCGCCGCTGAAGTGGGTCAGGTGCAGCTCTCCCAGATGATGTTCGGGCTCGGGTTCGTGTGCTGGACGATCGTCGGGTCGATGATCCTCGGCCGACTCGTGTTCCGTCCGCCGCTGCCCGATGCGCTCGTGCCGACGATGGCGATCGAGATGGCGCCGGCTGCCGTCGCGAGCCTGGCGCTGTTCTTCGCCTCCGATGGGCAGGTCACCACTCCCCTTGCCCTGCTGGCTGGCTACGGACTCCTGATGGTGGCAGCCCAACTGCCCCTGCTGCCGCGCTATCGCGCCCTGTCATTCTCCCTCGGGACGTGGGCCTTCACCTTCTCCTGGGCGGCAGTCGCCTCGGCCGGTCTCCTCTGGATCGCCGCCGAAAGCCCTCCGGGGGAGAAGGCGTGGAGCTACGTCCTCCTCGCTGCCATCACGGTGCTGATCGGCGCGATCGCCACCCGGACGCTGGTCGCCATCGCTCACCACACTCTGCTCCCGCTCCCTGCCACGGCGCCCAACCCTGTGAGCGTCTGAGGTGCAACTCCAGTGTCGAGACATGTCATGGGCTCACTCGGCAGGCTGACCGCGGTGGGTCGTGATGGCGGATCCGAGACTGGGCGACGCGCGACCCGGCCAACGCACCCGTCCTCGCGGGCAGCCCCCGTGCACGCATCGTGGAGATGGGACCTGTCCGCGTCAATTGACAGAATCCAGGCAGTCTGAGGCCACCGAGTTGGCCTACCGGGTGTCTCCACGGCGAAGACGATCAGTTGCAACAGCTCGCCTCACGCCTCAGCCAGCTGAGAGCAGTGCCAACAAGTCCATTCAGACCGTGGACAGCCCGATGCGTCTCTCTTCGCACACCGGCGGGCTCGGAACTGCGCAGGCTGCACGACGACCTCGACGGTGGCTGTTGCGTTGACCAGGCCCGAGCGGCATGCCAGATTTGCCCAGTCCAGACCTGCACCCCCGCCGACGACGAGGAGCCCCGATGGCCTTCCCACCCCCGAGCCGTGAGGACCTGGTGGCCTCCGCCGCGAAGTTCGCGATCAGCCTCACCGACGAGGACCTCGAGACCTACCTCGGGCTCGTGCAGGGCTCCGCGGCGTCCTACGACCTGGTCGAGCAGCTGTACGGCGAGACCGCTCCCCCGGTGCCCGAGGCACGCAAGAGCAGCCTGGTCGAGGACGCCGACAACCCGCTGGGTGCGTGGTACGCACGCACCGAGATCACCGGCACCCCGGGCGGCGCCCTGGACGCGGTGCGGGTGGTGATCAAGGACAACATCTCCGTCGCGGGGGTGCCGATGATGAACGGCTCCCGCACCGTCGAGGGGTTCGTCCCGTCCTACGACGCGACCGTGGTGACCCGCTTGCTCGAGGCGGGCGCCACCGTCGTGGGCAAGGCGGTCTGCGAGAGTCTCTGCTTCTCCGGGGCCAGCCACACCTCCGACAGCGGCCCGGTGCGCAACCCCTGGGACCTCACCCGGACAACGGGCGGCTCGTCGAGCGGCTGCGCGGCGCTGGTGGCCACCGCCGAGGTCGACATGGCGGTCGGCGGTGACCAGGGTGGGTCGGTGCGCATCCCCAGCGCCTTCTGCGGCACCGTCGGGCACAAGCCGACCTACGGCCTGGTGCCCTACACCGGTGCGTTCCCGATCGAGCTCACCATCGACCACCTCGGCCCCATCACCCGGACCGTGTCGGACGCCGCGAGGATGCTGTCGGTGCTGGCCGGCTACGACGACGGACGGGACCCGCGGCAGCCGGTCGGGGTGCGCTCCCGCGACTACGACGCCGACAGCGACGGCGGTGTCGACGGCCTCCGGGTGGGCGTCGTGGCCGAGGGCTTCGGCCACGACGGGCTGTCAGACCCCGCGGTCGACGCCGCCGTGCGCGAGACCGTCGGACGGCTGCGCGAAGCGGGCGCGGTCGTCGAGGACGTCAGCGTCCCGTGGCACCGGCACGGCATGGCGATCTGGAACGTCATCGCCACCGACGGCGCGACCGCCCAGATGGTCGACGGCAACGGCTACGGCTACAACTTCAGCGGGTGGTACGACCCTGAGCTGATGGCGCACTACGGCCGTCAGCGTCTCGAGCGCGCCGACGACTTCTCGGTCACCACCAAGCTGGTGGCCCTGGGCGGTGGCCACTCGCTGGCGGCGACGCACGGCCGGTTCTACGCGATGGCCCAAGACCTGGTCCCCCTGCTTCGCCAGGCCTACGACGACGTACTGGCGTCCTATGACGTCCTGGTGATGCCCACCCTCCCGATCACCGCGACCCCACTGGTCACCGAGCACGACGACCTGGCCACCAGCATCACCCGGGCCCTGGAGATGATCGTCAACACCGCGCCGACCGACTGCACCGGGCACCCAGCCACCTCGGTCCCCGCCAGCCTCGTCGAAGGACTCCCTGTGGGGCTCATGGTCATCGGCAGACACTTCGAGGACGCGACATGCCTCAGGGTCGCCAAGGCGGTCGAGGCGCAAGCCGGCGGCTTCCCTGCCCCACCAGCGCGTGAGTGACCTCGGCTCGCCCGGCATCAGGGCGTGACCCCCGACCGGTTGAGGTCGATCGGCACGTCGGTGTCACAGCGTTCCGCCGGCGCCCAGCTCACCGCGTGCAGTTGCATGTCGACCACCTCGAGCTGAAGGTCCTTGCCGCGGATCGGTGCACGTCCGCGCACGTGCCCGTCCGCGGACTGGCGGTGGCTACCTCAATGGTGCGCCTCTGTCGACGTTGCTCGAACACTGCTGACGCCGACGCAGCTCAGCATCCAGGCCCTCACCGTCGCCGGAAAAGAACGCCCGTGACCCCGCGTGCGACAGGGAGACGTTGACGAGGTCTCTGTCGCGACCGCCGCCCTCAAGGCGATGACCGACGCTGGTCGAGATGATGCACTGCTCCATGGCGGCCTCGGCTCCGGCTGATCGGCTGAGCTGATCTACTCGACAAGACGCGGATACGTCGACTTCGCACTGCCCTGCCTGCACGAGTACGTGCTCGTGTGAAGGTGGTCCCGCCCAGCTGGCCTCGGTCAGAGAGCTGCCGACAGGGCACGGTCGAGCATCTCGATCCCCTCGCGAGCCTCGTCGAACGACGTGGTCAGCGGCGGTACGGCGTGCAGCCGATTGTAGTTCGCGAACGGCAGCAGACCCTCGGCCTTGCAGGCGGCGACCACGGCGTTCATCCGCGGACTCGACCCGCCATAGGGCGCCAGCGGCTCTCGGGTCTCCCGGTCCGCGACGAGCTCGATCGCCCAGAAGGCACCCGTTCCGCGCACCTCCCCGATCACCTCGTGCCGCTCGGCCAGCGCCCGCAGGCCAGGACCGAGGACCTCGGAGCCAAGCTGGTCGGCGTGCTCCACCACGCCCTCCTCGAGCATCGTCTCGATCGTGGCGACGGCCGCGGCGCACGCGAGCGGGTGACCGGAGTAGGTGAGCCCGCCCGGGTAGACCCGGTCGGAGAACGTCGCGTGGATCGAGTCGTTGATCGCGACGCCGCCCAGCGGCACGTAGCCGGAGTTGACGCCCTTGGCAAAGGTGACCAGGTCCGGCACGACGTCGTCGAGCTCGAAGCCGAACCATCGGCCGGCGCGGCCGAACCCGGCCATCACCTCGTCGACCACGAAGACGATCCCGTGCCGGTCGCAGATCTCTCGGACGCCGCTGAGGTAGCCCGGCGGCGGCACCATGATCCCGGCCGTGCCAGGGATCGACTCGAGCACGATCGCGGCGATGGTGGCCGAACCCTCCAGTGCGACGATCTTGTCCAGGTGCTCGAGCGCGCGCTGGCACTCCTCCTGCTCGGTGCTCGCGTGGAACTCGCTGCGGTAGAGGAACGGCCCGAAGAAGTGCACGGTGCCGGTCGAGCCGTTGTCGCTGGCCCAGCGCCGGGGGTCCCCGGTCAGGTTCACCGCCAGGTGCGTGCCCCCGTGGTAGGAGCGGTAGGTGGAGAGCACCTTCGTGCGGCCGGTGTGCAGCCGGGCCATCCGCACCGCGTGCTCGTTGGCGTCGGCGCCGCCGTTGGTGAAGAAGACGCGATCCAGGCCGTCCGGAAGCCGCTCGGTGATCAGTCGCGCCGCTTCGGACCGAGCCGCGTTCGCGTGCTGCGGAGCGACCGTGCACAGCCGGGCCGCCTGGTCCTGGATCGCCCGCACGATCCTCGGGTGCTGGTGGCCGAGGTTGGTGTAGACGAGCTGCGAGCTGAAGTCCAAGAGACGGTTCCCCTCCCCGTCCCAGACGTAGGAGCCGTCGGCCCGGGTAATCACCATCGGGTCGAGCGAGCCCTGCGCCGACCATGAGTGGAAGACGTGCGCACGGTCCAGCTCGTAGGTGCGCTGCGCGTCCGCTCGCCAGTCGGCGCTGACGTTGGTGGCCAGCGAGCTGGTGGTCGAGGTGGTGATGGTCATGCGTCGAGCCTTCCGTCGTATCGGGTGGTCAGTGGTTCTGCGGGAAGCCGAGCTCCAGGCCGCCTTGGGGCCGCGCGGCCGGATCGGCCCAGCGCGAGGTGACGACCTTGCCGCGTGTGTAGAAGTGCACGCCCTCGACTCCGTGCGCGTGGGTGTCGCCGAACAGCGAGCGCTTCCATCCGCCGAAGGAGTAGTAGGCCACCGGGACCGGGACCGGGACGTTGATGCCGATCATCCCGACCTGCACCTCGTTCTCGAACTTCCGGGCGGCGCCGCCGTCATTGGTGAAGATCGCGGTGCCGTTGCCGTACTGGTTGTCGTTCACCAGCGTCACAGCCTCGTCGTACGACGCGACGCGGATCACCGACAGCACCGGACCGAAGATCTCCTCGGTGTAGACCGACATGTCGGGGGTGACGTGGTCGAAGAGCGTCGGGCCGAGCCAGAAGCCGTCCCGTGCGCCGCGCGGCTGCACGTCGCGGCCGTCGACGACGACCTTGGCACCGGACTCCTCGCCCTGGCGCACGAGGTCCGCGACCCGGTCGCGGTGCGCCCGGGTGACCAGGGGACCCATGTCGGCCTCGCTCCCGTCGTCACCGGTCGCGCCCCCGTCGCCGGTGATGATCGTGCGAGCCCGCTCGGCGATCTTCGCGACCAGGTCGTCGGCGACCGGCTCGACGGCGACCAGCACGCTGATCGCCATACAGCGCTCGCCCGCGCTCCCGAAACCGGCGTTCACCGCTGCGTCTGCGGCCAGGTCGAGGTCGGCGTCGGGGAGCACCACCATGTGGTTCTTCGCGCCGCCGAGCGCCTGCACCCGCTTGCCGGTGCGCGATGCCTCCTGGTACACGTACTGCGCGACCGGCGTGGAGCCGACGAAGCTGATCGCAGCGACGTGCTCGCTGGCGAGCAACGAGTCAACGGCGACTTTGTCGCCCTGCAGCACGTTGAAGACACCCGCGGGCAGCCCGGCCTCGTCCCACAGACGGGCCAGCCAGATCGCGGCGGACGGGTCCTTCTCACTTGGCTTGAGGACGACGGCGTTGCCGGCGGCGATGGCCACCGGGAAGAACCACATCGGCACCATGGCCGGGAAGTTGAAGGGGCTGATGATCCCGACGACGCCGAGCGGCTGGCGCTTGGAGTGCACGTCGACGCCGGTGGATGCCGACTCGGAGAAGCCGCCCTTGAGCAGGTGCGGGATGCCGCAGGCGAACTCGACGACCTCCTGGCCGCGGGTCACCTCGCCCAGGGCGTCGG
>JBDTXF010000054.1:0-10658 GCA_040006355.1 Nocardioidaceae bacterium
GCTCGGCATCATTCTCCTGGGCACGTCGATGGATGACGAGTCCCCACGAAGCCGCGAGCTGGGCTGCTGGGACGGGATCGAGTTCTGCACCCCCGCCATCGACAGCCTGTCTGAGCCGGTGAGCGAGGACTGGGTCGTGCCAGGTGACTTCGTCGACGCTGTCCTCGGTGCCGGCCTCGGAGAGGACGTCTCACAGGAGGACCGGTCCTTCTGGCGGTCGGTGTATCAGCAGAACTACGTCTGGGACGACGGACGACACCGACTCCGAGTATGCGCCATCAACCTGCGCGACCGCGACGGGTTGCACGGCCGGCTCGACACCGTGAGATGTCCGGTGCTCTGGCTCCAGGGCACCGCAGACCAGGTGTATTCGGTCGCGAACGCCGAGGAGGAGATCGCCCTCTTCACCGGCTCGAGCAGCACCGAGCTGCGCATCATCGACGGCGGACAGCACTTCATGAGCGCGTCACATCCCGACATCGTCAACGCGGCCGCGGTCGAGTTCCTCCAGCGATGGATCTGACCCGCTCCGCTGCGGGCGGCGTGGCTGCAGGTTGCTGCGCCTACGGCTCCGCTCGAAGCACTCGTGCCTCCGGGGTGGCGTTCCGGACTGCCCAGGGCTCGACGACGGGAACCACGGTGGTGGTGGGTGCTCACCCGCCGCGGCCACACGTGCCGAGAGGACCCTCGGTCACCCTCACCCGACCGGGCTGAGCACGATGGGGGCCATGACGGTCTTGCGGAACCTGTTCTGTCGGTTCGGCGTCCACCCCTACGAGAAGAGCCGCCGTGACGCCGAGGGCGGCACTGGTGTCGGGTGTGCGGCAAGCAAGGCCACGACCGGTACTTCGATCCCGACTGGCTTCCGCCAAACCCGCCCTTCTGAGCCCACCGTCCACACCATGCCATCGTCGTGACGCCCCGCGGCCGCACCGCGAGCTCCTCGGCAGGGATAGCTCGACGACGACCATGCGGGTGACCACGCCGAACGTGGAGTCGGTGGACGAGGTGTCGTCCGGGTCGTAGGCCAAGCCGATGGTCAGTCCTTTTCGATCCGGCGCGAGCCAGGACCCGCTGCACCCTCAGATCAGGAACGGCATCAGCAGGGTCGCCGCCCCGAAGATCACCAGGCCCAGCAGGAACGCGACCACGGTGAAGCCCATCACCTGCCGGACGTTGAGCTTCGCGATCGCGAGCACCGGGAGCAGCCAGAACGGCTGGATCATGTTCGCAACCGCCTCGCCGTCGGCGACCGACATCGAGATCATCCCGAGGTACTTCGGCGAGGTCTGCCCGAGCTGGCGCGCGGCCTCGACCGCCACCGGCCCCTGGACACCCCAGTGGCCGCCGCCCGAGGGCACGAACAGCGAGATGACGACCGAGGCCAGGAAGTTGAGCACGGGCAGCGTGTGCACGGTGGCCCCCGAGACGATCGAGGTGGCGATCACCGCCTGCAGCGGGTCCGAGCCACCGCTCGGAGCGTAGGCAAGCAGGCCCACGATGCCGCCGTACAGGGGGTACTGCAGAAGGAGCGGTCCCGCGGTCTTCGCCGAGCTGGTGAAGGCCCGGATGAACCGGATGGGCGTCCAGTGCAGCAAGGCGGCAAGCACGGTGAACAGCATCACCATCGAGGCGATGTTGAGGGCGTAGCCGCTACGCACGAAGTAGGCGGCACCCGCAACGAAGATGAGCACGTTGAGGATCCACAGTCCCTCCAGTCGCTCGGCGAAGGAGCGCGGACCGCCGTCGTGGCCCGGCTCGGCGTCCCCGGAGTCCGCGACATCCTCATAGACCGACGCGTCGGGCTCCAGCGTGGTGGTCGGCGCCATCCGCCACACCGCGAGGCCGATCACCACCAGTGTCACGACCACGGGCAGGATCGAGTAGGGCTGGAAGATCGTCTGGCTCAACGGGACGACCTGCTTGGTCTGGGCGTAGATCACGTTCAGCGGGCTCTTGGCGTCGGTGTTGGCCAAAGCGATGGAGCTGGACAACCCGCTGGTCCACACCATGTAGCCCATGTAGCCGGCCGCCACCAGATACCCGAAGTGGATCCCGCGCAGCCGGGCGCCGACCTGCCGGGCGAGCAGCGCGCCGACCACCAGGCCAAGCCCCCAGTTCAGCAGGCAGGCGACCGCGGCCACGAAGAAGCACAGCAGCGCGCCCTCGACCTGGTTGCGGGGCTTGCTCGCCAGCCACCCGAGCCCCCGCTTGACCAGCGGCGCCTCGGCCAGCGTGTAGCCGCTGACCAGGATCAGGATCATCTGCATCGCGAACGTGAAGATGTTCTGCTCGCCCCACACGCCGCCGTACCACCCGTCGACCACGCCGCCGAGGGTCGTCCCGGGGACGAAGACGAAGATCATCGCGACCACCAACAGCGTCAAGATGACCGCGAACAGGTAGGGGTCGGGCATCAGCTTCTCGACGTAGCGGACGCACACGTCGGTGAAGCGCTGCATGGGAGTGCCGCGACGGGGTCGCGTGCGGGTGTCGTCGTCCGTAGCCTGGTCCTGTGTCATGGGCGGCAGGGTAGTCCTCCAGGGGCTCCACGTGAACAGAGTCCATGGGCGGAACCCGGCACAGTCAGTGTGAGTCTGGGGCGTCCCGATCGCCGCACGGTCCGACCGCCGAGTCGGTGACTACTGGCCCTGGGTGTTGGGCCGTTCGGCTCTGCCCCGCGGTGTGGCGAGCCCTCGACAAGAAGAAGCCCGGAAGTGAACACCTACATCAAGAACACCCGATACGTCGGGTGGACGGCGGCAGGAGTCCTCGCCATCGCGACGCTGCTGTCCTGGTACACCGTCAGCGGACCGTTCATCGAAAGCTTGAGTGTCAAAGGTGTGAGGACCGATGACGGAAAGCTTGCTCTCGGCTTTGCGCTGGCACTCGCGATCGTCGCCATCTTCGCCAACAAGATGTGGCTAGGCATCTGCGGTGTCATGGCTGTTGCGTACTACGGCTACGAGTTCGTCCACGTCTTCACGATGTACTTCTCACAGCCGGGGGGCTCGAAGTCCGAGCGGGCCGTGGCGAACGCCTTCACCACCTTCGTGCAGAAGCGGAAGGAAGCCGCAACCACGTCGGAGCAGCCCGACGTCTCTGTTCCGCGGTGACCCACCCGCGCCCCGTCTCCCCGGCAACGGGACCTTAGTCTCTACCGCCACCTGAGCGCCCGTGCTCACATGGGGGTGGATCAGGTCGAAACCGGACGCGCTCCGGATCTCCGGGTAGGTCCATCGACATCGAGAGGCGAGGTGCGTGGCGACACTACTGATGACCGGGTTCCCGGGATTTCTCGGTTCGGCACTGCTCCCCCGTCTGCTGGCCCGCCGCACGAACGACCGGGCCGTGTGCCTGGTCCAGCCCCAGCACCTGGAGACGGCACTGAGCAGGGTCCGCGAGATCGAGGCCGCCCACGGGCACACGCTCGACCGAATCGAGGTCGTGGCGGGAGACATCACCGCACCGGACCTCGGGACCGCCACCGAGGACCGGAAGGCCCTTGCGGACGTGGTCGAGGTCTGGCACCTGGCCGCGATCTACGACCTGTCGGTCGGCGAGAAGCAGGCCTACGACGTCAACGTCGGTGGCACGACGCGGATCCTGGAGCTCTGCCGCTCCCTCCCCCGCCTGCGCAGGCTGCAGCACGTCAGCACCTGCTACGTGAGCGGACGCTACGAGGGCGAGTTCACCGAGGATTCGCTCGACGAGGGCCAGAGCTTCCGCAACCACTACGAGTCCACGAAGTTCGAGGCCGAGATGCTGGTCCGCAAGGCGATGGCGGACGGGTTGCCGGTCACGATCTACCGACCCGGGATCGTCGTCGGTGACTCCCGCACGGGCGAGACCCAGAAGTATGACGGCCCCTACTTCCTGGCGACCTTCCTGCGTCGGCAGTTCTGGGTGGCCGTCGTCCCAGCCGTCGGAGCCGCTGACCGCGTCAAGGTGTGCCTTGTCCCGCGCGACTTCGTCATCGACGCGATGGACCAGTTGTCCGTGCTCGAAGAGTCGGTCGGCAAGACCTTCGCCCTCACCGACCCCGACCCCCCGACAGTCCGGGAGCTTGGCGACACCTTCGCAGCGCATCTCGG
Organism: Nocardioidaceae bacterium; assembly: GCA_040006355.1. Lineage (GTDB taxonomy): Bacteria > Actinomycetota > Actinomycetes > Propionibacteriales > Nocardioidaceae > Nocardioides_B. Next base: position 4,095 of record JBDTXF010000054.1, read on the forward strand.
CAAGATGGTGATCTGGGTACCGCTCCCGCTGGGCCCGACCCGGGCCGTGGTCGGTTCGGTGCCAGGGCTGGAGCGGCTGCTCGGCCTGCCGGCCGAGGCGCTGGACTACTTCGCCTCCCCGACCACGTACTCCACCACCAACACGGTGGCCGCACTGTCCGGGGTCGGGCTGGTGTGCCCGGCCTTCGAGAGCTATGCCGACCGACTGCTGGACTTCATGGTCGAGCATCCCGAATTCGACTCCTCAGCGATGAGCTGAGCAGACCCCCTACGAGCACTGCGAGGACCCCGGGAGCGAAGATGCCAGATCAGAGCCATCACACAGTCGTCAATGTGAGCCTCACCGGCTCGGAACGTGACTACGACGAGCTGGTCTGCTTCCTGGGCCAAGAGTTCCGCATCGTCCGGTTCGGCACGGACGGCGACGTCGCCGCCGCCGCGGCCCTGGTGAAGAAGTGGTCCGGCGAGGCCACCGCGATCGCTGTCACCGGTATCCGCGAGGCACGAGCCGCCGGGCTGTACGACGGGGAGCTCGAGGCGATCGAACAGGTCAAACAGGCCACCGATGCCGTGCCGATCACCGACGGCCATGCACTCCGCGACGTACTGCAGGAGTGGGCCATCCGACACGTCCAGACCGAGATGCCGGGGTTCTTCAACAACGCACGGACGGTCGTCCTCGGCGGCCTCAACCACGACCGGAGCACCCGGATCCTGCGCGAGTTCACCGACAACCTCGAGTTCGCCGACCCGCTGCTGCGACTCGACCTCCCCGCCAAGCTGGACTCCCTCCCGCTGCTCGGCCTGGCGGCCCATGTCGGCCTGTGGCCGATCCACCATCTGCCGCGGCTGGTCAAGGCTCAGATCGACGCCCCGGCCCAGCTGATCAGCACGTCGCTGGCACGCAAGGCAGCGCGCGACTGCGATGTCGTGGTGGCCACCTACGACGAGCTGACCGGCTTCGGCCTGGAGGACCTTGCGGGCAAGACGCTGGTGACCTCTGCCATCTCCGGGGACCGGCTCACAGCGCTGGCGGAGCGCGGCGTGGACATGGTGCTCGACGCAACCCCCCAGCCGTTCGACTTCACGGTGAACGCGGCCGTGCTCGAGGCGATGATGCGCTCGGTCGTGAGTGGCTCCGGGGCGCTCACCAACGACGACCTGCTCGACATGATCATCGCCGCGGACCTCGAGCCCCGCGTCCTCTACCCGAACGGGCCTAGGCGCAAGAGCAGGTTCGCGTTCGTGATCCACCCGCTGTCCCAGAAGTTCTTCTCCCGCGTCGAGCCTCTCGCGACGATCGCCAAGGTGACTCCCCCCGTGGTCATGGACGTGGTGGAGAAGGCCGTCGCCTACGCGCCACCGTTCGTCTACAGCCACGTCACCGGCATCACCTCACCCACCGGGGCAGAGGCGGAGGGCTGGCTCATCACGGTCGGCGGGACACCCAAGGAGCTGATGGCGCACAATCCCGAGTTCACCTACGCGCGACTCCTGATGGCTGCCGCGACCGCCAAGAAGCTCGGCGCCCAGGTGATGGGCCTCGGCGCCTTCACCAAGGTCGTCGGCGACGCGGGAGTGACCGTCGCCAAGCAGGCCCCCCTGCCGATCACCACCGGCAACAGCTACAGCGCCTCCGGTGCGCTGTGGGCAGCGCACGACGCGGTGCTGCACCTCGGGTTGGCCGAGACCGATGACGAGGGCCGGATCAAGGGAAAGTCGATGGTCGTGGGCGCGACGGGAGCGATCGGTTCGGTCTGCGCCCGGCTGCTGGCCCTGGCCAGCGACGAGATCTGGCTGGTCTCGCCAGAGTCGGCCAAGCTGCTCGCGCTGAAGCACGAGATCGAACGCGACAATCCCCGAGCCGAGGTGCACGTGGCGGCAACGCCGGGAGACCACCTCAAGAGCATGGACCTGATCGTCACCGCCACGTCCGGCGCCGGCAAGAGGGTTCTGGACATCATGGAGGTCAAGCCCGGCTGCGTGATCACCGATGTCGCGCGCCCGCTGGACCTGTCTGCGGAGGATGTCGCCAAGCGCCCCGACGTACTCGTCATCGAGTCCGGCGAGATCGAGCTTCCCGGCGACGTCAGGATGAAGGACATCGGCCTGCCACCCGGTGTCGTCTACGCCTGCATGGCCGAGACAGTGGTGCTGGCGCTCGAGGGCAGGTACGAGACCTACACCGTCGGCCGCAACATCGAGTGGGAGAAGGTCAAGGAGATCTACCAGCTCGGCCTCAAGCACGGCATGAAGCTCGCCGCGATCTCGGGTGTGAACGGCGTCTTCACCACCGAGGATCTTGCCCGCATCCGCGAGCTCGCACTCGAGCACCGGCGATGACCTGAGGCAAGGAGTCCCCGATGCAGCGGGACCAACGGCCCTGACGAGCCAGCCGTCACGGACGTAGCGTCACAGTATGGCTGCCGATACGCCCACCTATATGCGCTCCACCGACGCCTTCTCCTGGAACATGGAGCGCGATCCGGCCCTGCGCTCGACCGTGGTCACGGTCTTCTGGCTCGACAAGGCCCCTGACTGGGACACGCTTGTCCACCGCTTGGACCGCGTGTCGCGGCAGATGGTCTCGCTGCGCCAGCGGGTCGTGGAGCCCCCCCTCCACCTCGCCACGCCGAGATGGATCGTCGACCCCCACTTCGATCTGAGCTGGCACCTGCGACGGGTGGCCGCGCCCGCGCCCGGCAGCCGCGACACGGTGCTCGACATGGCGCGCCAGTCGGCGATGGACGCCTTCGACAGGCAGCGCCCGCTCTGGGAGCTGACGCTGGTCGAGGCGCTCGAGGGCGGCGCGGCTGCGGTCATCCTCAAGATGCATCACTCCTTGACGGACGGGGTGGGGGGCATTTCGAGGCTGACCATCTTGTTCGACCTCTCTCGCGCTCCCGATGACCTGGGGCCCTTGCCGTCCGAGCCAGTCGGGGAGCACGTCGACGGCCTTGATCTGGTCACCGGCGCCGCCGGATCGGTGATCGGGCAGTTCGGTCACCGTGCTCTCCGCGGCGCTGAGGCCGCCGTACCGGCGCTGGTCCACACCGTCCGGCACCCGGTGAGAACCGTGCGCGACGCAGCGGCGTTGGCCGGCTCCGTGTACCGGCTGGCCGCGCCCGTCTCCGACACGATGTCGCCGGTGATGGTCGAGCGGGCGATGACCCGGCACCTCGCGACCATGGAGGTTCCGCTCGAGCCGCTGCGGCAGGCCTCCAGGAACGTCGGCGTCACCCTCAACGCTGCGTTTCTGGCCGCTGTGACCGGAGCGCTACGCCGGTATCACGAGCGGCACGGCAGCACGGTCGAGTCGTTGCGGGTGGTCATGCCGATCAATCTCCGCTCCGAGCAGGATCGGGAGTGGGGCAACCGGATCACCCTCCAGCGGGTGACGCTCCCTGTGTCGGAGCCGGATCCGGCCGTGAGGATGCGGCTCGTGCTCGCGGCCACGAAGACCGCCCGTGAGGAGCTGTCGCTGCCCTACACCGATGTCGTCGCCGAGGGACTCAACCTGCTGCCGACAGCCTATGTGGGCGGGATGCTCAAGCACATCGACTTCTTGGCGAGCAACGTCCCGGGGAGTCCCGCGCCGATCTACCTCGGCGGGGCCAAGGTCACCGGCTTCTTCGCGTTCGGACCCACGATCGGGACCGCCTTCAACGTCACACTCGTGTCCCACGAGAGCATCTGCGACCTCGGCATCAACATCGACACCACCGCGGTGCCCGACCCGGAGACCTTGCTCGAGTGCCTGCAGGAGAGCTTCGAGGAGATCCTGAGCCTCGCCGGGTGAGCACCGTGCACCCGGGCCTGGTCTCGCCGATCAGCCCGACTGGCGGAGCGGTCACGAGTGGAACCGCGGTGGCACCAGCGCGGCCAGCGCCTCGCGAAGCGATGTCGGCGCCCTGAGCTGCCGATGCCCGAACGCCCGCAAGAGGTCGACAACTTCCTCGCCGGGTCCCTCAGGTGCCGGCGTGAGCTCGTAGTCAACGGCTCCCGCACCGTTGGGGGTGGCGTGGAGCTCGCCGCCGAGGTCGTGGAGCAGGTTGACCATCACCTCGTTGTCCACCGCAACGAGCGCGGTGACGCGTTGGATCCCCGCCTTGCGGGCACGATCCATCAACCGGGTCACCAGCGCGGTGCCCAGGCCGAGCCCCTGCCAGCTGTCGACGACCGCCACCGCGATCTCGGCCACCTCCGGGTTCTCGGTGTCACGGATGTAGCGCGCGATGCCCAGCGCCAACCCCCCGGCCTCGTCCACGGCGCCGATGGCCTCGTGGTCGTGGTGGTCGACCTGGGTGAAGTAGCGCATCTCAGCCTCGTTCAGACGCGCCTTGTCGGTGAGGAACCGCAACCGTCGGGACTCGAGGCTGAACCGGGCGAAGGCCTCGTCCAACAGCGGAGCGTCCTCGAGGTGGACCTGGCGGATCAGCACGTGGGAGCCGTCCGAGAGGACCACGTGGGCGGGCTTCATCGGCTCGCTCACTCCGTCGCCACCGGACGTGCGGGCGAGGAGCTGGTCACGCACCTGTCGTCGTAGCACCTTGCCGATCATCGACAGTGGAAGGTTGTCGACGACGAACACCCTGCGTGGCACCTTGTACGCCGCGAGCCGCTGCTTGCACGCCGTACGGATGGCGCCTTCGTCGAATGACGCCCCTTCGTCGAGCACCACGGCAGCCACGACCTCCTCGCCCCCGTCGTGGGCGGGGAGTCCCACGACGGCAGCGTCGGCAATTGCGGGAACATGCCGTAGAGCTTCCTCGACCTCGCTCGGATAGACGTTGAAGCCGCCGGTGATGATCAGCTCCTTGATCCTGTCCACGATGGTGAAGAACCCGTCCTCGTCCATCACCACGACATCGCCGGTCCGGAGCCACCCGTCCTCCACCAGCACCTTCGCGGTCTCCTCGGGGCGCTCCCAGTAGCCGCCGAACACCTGCGGGCCGCGAAGCAAGAGCTCTCCCGGCTCCCCATGCGCCAGGACCCGGGTGTGGTCCTCCCGGTCCACGACCCGCACCTCGGTCGACGGAAAGGGCACACCCACGGCGCCGATCCTTCGCGATGGTCCGGCGGGGTTGCCCAGGGCCACTGGTGACGTCTCGGTCATTCCGTAGCCCTCCACGAGGATCCCGCCGGTGACCGACTCCCACAGGTCCGCGGTGCTCCTCGGCAGCGGCATCGCCCCCGAGATCGCGTACCGGATGGAGGTCAGGTCGACTCCGCGCTCGCGTGCGGCCTTCGCTAGCCGCTCGTAGATCGGAGGGACCCCCGGAAGGAACGTGGCAGGACGCCTGCGCATGGCGTCCAGCACCATGTCGACGTCGAAACGCGGCAGCAGGACGAGTGTCGCGCCGATGCTGACCGCAAAGGTGAGACAGAGCGTCAGACCGTAGGCATGGAACAACGGGAGGACTGCGTAGATCACCTCCTGTCCGTCGACCAGTCCGGGCATCCACGCTCTCCCCTGAGCCGCGTTGGCGAGGAGGTTCCGATGGGTGAGCATGGCGGCCTTCGGCCGCCCCGTCGTCCCTCCGGTGTACTGCAGGAGCGCGACGTCCCAGCTGTGCGGCCGGGCGTGGTCAACCCTCAGGGCGGGGCTGTTCGCCACCAGCTGCTCCCAACCGGGCGCTCCGGGCGCCGGTCTCGTCATCTCCACCCGGGCCCGTCGGGCCTTCGGCAACGGCAGCCGGAGGGCGAACCGCTTCTTCAGCGGGAGCGCAGCCGACAGGTCGACCGCCAGCACCGTCTCGGTGCCGATCTCCTCGGCGATCCCCTTCACCATCGGTGCCACCCGGTCCCAGGCGATGATCGCCCTGGGGTGGTGATCCTCGAGCTGGAAGGACATCTCCTCCCTCGTGTAGAGCGGGTTGTGCTCGACCACGATGGCACCGAGACGCAGGACTGCGTAGAAGGCCACGACATGCTGCGGACAGTTCGGCAGGACCAGCGCGACCCGGTCGCCAGGCTGTACGCCGAGACGCCGCAGGCCCTCCGCAGCCTTCGACACCTGCTCGCGGAGCTGCTTGTACGTCGTGGGCGCGCCGAAGAAGTCCAGCGCCACGAGCGGGCCGAACCTGCTCGTGGAGGACTCGAACAGGTCGACGAGCGAGTCCTCGGGCACCGGGATCTCCAGTGGGACTCCTGGCGCGTAGCTGCTGGCCCAGGGACGTTGGTCGTTGGCGTCCACGCCGAACCCTCCCTTGCCTCGCTCGAAGGCTATGGCACGCAGGAGCGGGACGACCGAGGCGAAAGTCCCCACTATGCCCGTGTGACCCGGAGCGACGCGACCGGTCGGAATGAGCCGAATTTGCGCCGTCCTACTCGTCAGCCGAAATCGTGAACTCGATGGGTGACACAGCGCCATGCAGCGACACCGGTCTACCGTCCAAGAGCCTCCTTGGAGTCATGCACCAACTGCAGCAGGGCATGTACGGGCTTGTCGGCTCCATCTGGTGAGCCTTGCCGGACTGCGTTCCTTGCGAGCCGGACGACGTCCGGGGTGCGCTGGGCGTGCGAGGACGGCGCAGCAGGGCGCCTTCGCGCCGGAGGGGCGCC
>JBDTXF010000055.1:0-10654 GCA_040006355.1 Nocardioidaceae bacterium
GTGCTGGGGCACGCTGCGGCGCTCAACTCCGTCGGCGACTTCGAGGCCGCGCGAGCGGCCGCCGCCCGCGCCCTCGAGACGGCGGGTGCCGCCTCGCCGGTGCGCACGACGGCGTTGTCGCTGCTGGGTGCCATCGCGTGGTTCGACGGGGACGCGGCCACGGCGATCAGGCAGATGGAGGGGGCGCTGGCGGTGACGGCCCGGGCGGGCGGGCGACTGGGACCGATCCATGCGCAGCTCGTCCGGATCTCCTTCTCGCGGGACTTCACCTCTGCTCTCGAGCATGCGCAACGGGCCGAGGCCCTGCTCACCGAGGAGGATGAGACGGTCCTCCTCACTCAGGTGCTGATGGATCGACAGTTCGGGTCCGCAGTGAGCGGAGTGGCGGTGCCGGCCGGGCTCATCGACAACGCATTGACGATGGAGACGAGCCATCTCGCAGAGGACCATGCACCTCAGCCGATGCCGCTGCTCTGGTTCGCCTGCACCGACGACTTCGCGGCCGCTCGCCGTCGGTTCACCCTCGAGGAACGCTGGTACCGCGAGCGTGGGGAGGACGTGTGGCTGGCCGACCGTCACTCGCACGTCGCCCTCGCCGAGCTGCGGGCCGGGGAGGTCGAGTCGGCCGAGCAGCATGTGGAAGCCAGCTGCGCAGCTGTCGAGGGGCTCACCCTCGGCGGCCCGCGGGCGATGGTCTTCGAGAAGCGGGCGCTCGTGGACGCCCACTGCGGCCGCGTCGATCGGGCACGCATGACGGCGCTGGAGCTGTTTGCCCGGTTCGAGCGCACGGACCAGCCGTGGTGGGCAGCACTCACTCTGTCCACGCTGGCGTTCGCGGAGTACGCCGCAGGCGATGTCAGGGCCGCGGACGCAGCCCTGATGGGGATGCGCGAGCGGGCCGACAGGGTCGGAGCGGTCGACATCCTCTTCGACCGCAGCGAGCCGTTCCACATCGAGGTGCTGCTGGAGCTGGGCGAGATCGACCGAGCCAGGGAGGCTCTGCAGAGACTCGAGCTGCGAGGGCGGCGGCTGGCACGGCCGTGGATCTCTGCCGCGCTGCCACGCTCTCGCGCGCTCGTCACTGCCGCGACCGGCGACATCGACCAGGCGTTGTCCGGGCTCGCGACCGCGGACCTCGACCAGGCGCCCCGGCTCCCGTTCGAGCAGGGCTGGACGCTGTTGACCCGAGGTCGGCTCGAGCGACGGGCCAAGCAGAAGCGGCAGGCCTCGGAGACCCTGGAGGCCGCCCGCGAGCTCTTCGCGAGCCTGTCTGCGACGGGGTTCGCTGAGCGCGCCGACCGCGAGCTGGCTCGCGTGGGGCTGCATCGGGCCGGCTCGGCGTTGACGCCGACCGAGCTGCGCGTTGCGCAGCTCGCGGCGCGTGGATCGACCAACCGCGAGATCGCGCAGGCGGCGTTCATCAGTCCCAAGACCGTCGAGGCCAACCTGGCGAGGGTCTACCGCAAGCTCGGCATCAGGTCCCGGGCCGAGCTCGGGGCACACATGGCAGCCGAACGCAGGGACGGCACTTCCCGCACGTAGGGATTCACCCGATTCATCGAGGCAGGTGCGCACCCTAGCGTTCTCGACATGCCCAGCCACGCGTCAAGCTCACCTATGTGGCTGAGCACCATCGACCGAGCTCCCTCCGGAGCAAGAAGGGAACCATCATGCGCATCACGAGGAAACCGCTCGCCGGTCTGGGCGCCATCGTCGCCGTCCTGTGCACAGCCACGGCGGCGACAGCGCTGGGTGACACCCCGCAGCATGCGACGCCACGCTCAGGCTCGTCGAACGTCCACCAGCTGAGCGGCACCTGGGCAACGAGCATCCGGATCAGCGACGCGCCGCCCGGAGCGCCGTCGGCCTTCAACGCCCTCGACACGTTCGAGCCCGGTGGCGGGCTCGTCGTGTCCAGCTCCGCCCCGCAACCCACGACGCGCAGCCTCGCGCACGGCTATTGGGCGCATGCGGGCCACCGGACCTACACCTCAACATTCGTCTGGTTCCGCTTCGACACCAGCGGTGCCTATGTCGGGACTCAGCGCGTGCGGCGCACCATGAGGCTCTCGCACGACGGCGAGCGGTTCCGCGGGACCGACGTCATCTCGGTCATGGCACCGTCCGGCGCGGTCGTCGCCACTCTCCACGCCATCGAGTCGGGCACGCTGCTCGCTGACTGAGCGGGCGGGCGCTGACCCGACTTCTCGCCTCGATGTCCTCGTCACCCGCCGACGGTGTGGATGTCGACGCCGCGGGTGAGCACCTCCGTCCCGATGACCGGCGGCTCCAGGTCGACCAGCTGGGCCGGGAAGCCGGGAGCGAGGACGTCGAGTCCGGTCGCCTCCTCCAGCCTGCGGATGATGTTCGGTGACCATTCCCGCGGTCCGTATCGAGCCATCGCGTCGGCGACCAGGCCACCCAGCAGCGGTGACAGCTCCAGCGGCACCCCGGCACGGTCGGCCACCGCCTGGAACAGGCCCAGGTCCTTGGCCACGAGGTCAAGGGTGAAGCCGATGTCGCGGCTGCCGTTGAGGATCACCTGTCCCTCGGTCTCGTGGACGAACGAGTTGCCAGAGGAGATCCGGATCGCCTCGTAGGTGGTGGCCAGGTCCATCCCGGCACCGGCCGCGGTGACCAGCGCCTCCGCGAGCGCGGCCAGGTGGGCGGTTGCCAGATAGTTGGTGACCACCTTGAGCACCGAGGCAGTTCCCAGGGGACCGGTGTGCAGGACGTCGCGCCCCATCGAGCTCAGCACCGGGAGCAGCCGCTCGAACACGGGTCGGTCGCAGCCGGCGAAGATCGAGATGTTCCCGCTCGCTGCCCGGTGGCAGCCGCCCGACACGGGGCAGTCCGCCGCTGTCGCTCCGACCTCGGCGACCCTCGATGCGAGACGGCGTACCTCGGTCTCGTCGGTCGTGCTCATCTCGACCCACACCGAGCCTTCGTGCAGCCCGCCGAGCAGCCCCTCGGGACCTTCGACCACCTCGGCGCTCGCTGCGGGACTCGGCAGGCAGGTGATCACCAGGTCGCATCGCAGCGCCATCTCGGCTGGCGAGGAGCCCCGGTCGGCACCCGCTTCGAGCAACGGTGCGGCGGCTTCGGGGTCCAGGTCGAGGACGACCAGGTCATGGCCAGCACGCAGCAGCGACCCGGCGAGGTTCGCTCCCAGGTGGCCGAGCCCCACGAACCCCACCCTCCGAACGGGTCCGAGACCTGCATCGTGACGTGAGACGGGCACCGCCGTCTCCTAGCTGAACGTGCGGCGGTTGGTCGCGGCGAGGACCCGACGGACCATCGGCTCGAAGTAGTCCAGGGTCTCGGAGTCGTAGTCGGGGTCGAAGGAGTTCTGGTCGTAGTTCGCGCAGAAGTCCACCGTCGCCTGGTAGTAGGGGTGCTCACGCCACCGGTCCCTGGTGTGCGGATCCTGCCCGAGGTGGTGGAAGTAGTAGAAGCCCTGGAAGACGCCGTGGTGCTTGACCACCCAGTAGTTCTTCTCGCTGACGTACGGCCGAAGAACCGCGGCGGCCACCTCTGAGTGGTTCGCGGGCGCGAGGTGGTCCCCGATGTCGTGCAGGAGGGTGCACACCACCGTCTCCTCGTCCTCGCCGGCCCGATCGGCCCTGGTCGCAGCCTGCAGGCAGTGCTCGAGGCGGCTGATCGGGTACCCCGCCGAGTCCTCCATGGTCAGCAGCCAGCCGAGGACCCGATCGGCGAAGCCGCGCATCTCCTCGTCCTCGATGCGGCCCAGGAGCGCGTAGTCCTCCGCTGTGCCGTCCTCCATCCGGGTGAAGCCCACGATCTCCGTCATCACGCACCTGCGTGGGCGGACATGGGCTTGTGCTGGCCGAGCAGCACTCGTCTGCGCGACATCAGGTCGTCGTACTCCATGTAGACGTCTTGGAGGTGCCGACCGCCACTGGCCGGGTCGAAGGGCAGCCGGCCGTGCAGGACCCGATGTCCATGCACGGTGAGAAGGTCCCCGCTCGAGGTCTTGAAGGGCACCGTGTGCCTTCCGCTGTCGATCAGTCGGCCCAGGGTGCGGTACGCGTCGTAGAAGTCCTCCATGTCCGCGAAGGCAGCCTCGACCGGCTGGGCGAGCTGGTTGGAGAACCGGAACATGACGACCCGCCCCGCCGGGTCGAGCTGGATCATGGGCGCCTTCGCGTAGGTGTCCTCGGTGTCGCTGAACAGCTGGAAGACCACCGGCAACCGGGTGAGCGTCTCGAAGGCGGTCGGGTCCACTCGCCGCAGCTCCGCCAGGACCGCCCACCCGTCTGTCACGGTGCTCTCCCCGCCCTCGGCGTCGTTGACCAGGAAGTGCAGCAGCTGCACGCTCGGGGGCCAGTGATAGCTGGGCAGATCGGTGTGTGGCTTGAGCTCCATCGCGGTGTGGGCCACGTTGTACCCCGTCGGGTCGTGGCGCACGTTGTGGATCCGCTCGAACGCCGTCTCGCGGACGTGACCGAGGGTCTCGGCGAAGCGGGCGACCTCACCCTCCCGCGCAGGGGTGCCGCGCACGAGCGCCACCCCGTGGCTGCGCACGGCCTCGAGGTAGGCCAGCTGACCCGCGGCGGTGCCGACGACGTCGCCGTGCTCGAAGGTCGGCACGTCACCGAGGTCCGCGTCCCACAGCTCTGGCTGATCGGGCTCCCTGCGCCCGGGGGCTGAGTAGCTGTGGGCGGACAGCCACGCGGAGGTGTACGACGAGGAGTGGCCGTCGTTCCAGGCCACCCGTAGGGTCCTCGCCGCATCGACCTCGGCGGCCACGGGAGCGATGTCCTGAGCGATGTCTGCGGTGAAGAGCCGTCGCTCTCCGGACTGGGCCACACGGCACCCGGCGCACCAGCAGTTGTCCCGAAGCCACACGTAGTGGAAGGCCGACGACCCGCTGCCCAGAGGCAGGGTCAGGTAGCGATCCGCCAGGACGAGGCCGGCTGCGGGGTCGAGACCGGTGCAGGCGGCGAGCTCGGGCGAGGTGGCAGACACGGGCGCTCCTAGGGTCGGACGGTCGCGAGGATTCCAGTGTCGACCTGCGCTTGAGCACGAGTCAAACGACCTTTTCTTGCCCAAAGGGGTCCAGAATGTGCGGCATGACCGTTGCTCGCGCGTCCGCCTCCGACATACCCCCGCTGCTAGGCCTGCATGCCTATGAAGCCAGCGCTCGCCATCTCAGCTTCGTGGCGGCGGCCGCCGAGCTCCACCTGTCACCGTCCGCGATCAGTCAGCGCGTGCGCAGCCTCGAGGCACACCTCGGCGTCGACCTCTTCGAGAGGCGGCCGCGCAGCCTGCGGCTCACCGAGGTCGGGCAGGCCTACCTCCCCGCCGTACGCGATGTCTTCGAGGAGCTCTCCGCCGCCACCACCGGCCTGTTCGGCACCTCGGCGGCGTCGAGCCTGACGATCCGGGTCCAGGTCTCTTACGCGACGACGTGGCTCGCCGGCCGGCTGCCCGACTTCATGGCGGCCTTCCCCCATGTCAGTCTCCGGATGATCAGCGCCATCTGGGCCGACACCTTGGCTCCCAGCGAGGTCGACCTCGAGATCCGCCAGGGCAACGGGTCCTGGCCCGGATACCGGGCCACCAAGGTGCACGACGACTACGCGGTCACGGTCTACGGACCCGGCTACCTCGACGAGCACGGCCCTGTCCTCGAAAGGAGCTCGCTCAGGGACAGGCCACGGGTGCAGGTGCTCGGCTTCGACGACCTGTGGCGCCACTTCTTCGACGAGAGCGGCGCGACCACCGCCCCGCCGGCCGCCATCACCGTCGACACCTCGGTCGCCGCGATCGAGATCGTCTCCACGAGCAGCCTGTGGACGATCCTGCCGGAGCGCTTCACGCGACAGAGCGTGCGGGACGGGCGCCTCATCGCAGCACCCGGCGAACCGGTCCTGATGCGACAGGCGCACTATCTCCTACGACCGGACGACGCAGAGCCGCTCAGTGGCCCGGCAGCGGCCTTCTCACACTGGCTGGGTGACCAGGACGCCGCCGACCCGCCTCTGGTCGCCGCCCTCTCCTCACCTCGCGCCGGGTCGGCATCCCCGCCAGAGCGCCCGAGCGGCATACCCGACGAACACGACTCCGCCGCCGGCACCAGCCCCCGCGCTCGGCGCCAGGTCGCTGGCGAGCCCGACACCCGCCGCAGCGACCGCGACGACCGCCGTCACCACGCCGACGAGCGCAAGGCCGGGGGCATCGAAGATCCTCGCTAGCGGGACGAAGTGGACGCCGACGACGAACAAGGTCCAGGCCGCGTCGTAGGCGGGGTGACCGGCCGCGGCGAGGACGAGGTTTCCGCCGACGATCAGCACCACCTCGATCGCCACCGTCACCCAGTAGCGGCGGCGGACACCGGGGTCCGCCATCGGTGAGCGGGTCGTCGTACGTCGGCGCAGGAGCAGCGCCACCAGCCCGATCAGCAGGAGCCCCGCGACGACCGACCCGGCGGCGAGGTACGGCACCCATGACGACGGCGGATCGTCCTGGGCCCAGCCGAACCAGGCCATCCCCGCGAAGGCCAGGACCGCCGCACCGATCACCTCGCCGCGATCCCACGGCCGCGGCGACGTGCCGGCCCCCCCGGTCGAAGCGGAAGCCATGGCCCTCCCAGGAGCGTGTCTCACGAGCTCCACCCTAGCCATATCCGCTGGCATCGAGCCCGGGTCCCTGGGACAGTCCTGCGGTATGACCGACGCCGCACCGACCCGCCCACTCGTCCCCGACCTCGAGGACAACCGCTCCGATGGACCCATGACCGGAGGCGAACGCCCGGTGCTGGACCACTGGCTCGACCTCTACCGCGACACCGTCCTGCTCAAGATCGCCGGCCTGGACGCCGACCAGCTCTGCCGCCGATCCGTTCCGCCCTCGACGATGAGCCTGCTGGGCGTCGTTCGGCACCTCACCGAGGTCGAGGCCTACTGGCTACGCGTCGTCCTCCTGGACGAGCAGGACGTGCCCGACTACTACTGCACCCCCGACAGCCCCGACGGTGACTTCGACGACGTCGAGGTGACCACCGGCGCGGACGACGTGGCGGCCTACCGGGCGGAGATCACCCGCACTCGAGCCCTGACCCACACCTGGACCGACCTCGACACTCCCGTGCGGGGACAGCGGAACGGCAAGCCGGTCAACCTCCGCTGGATCCTCACCCACCTCATCGAGGAGTACGCCCGCCATCTCGGTCACATGGACCTCCTGCGCGAGGCCGTCGATGGGCGCACCGGGTACTGACCCTGCATGGTCGACGCGCACCGCGGGCCGTGCCCAAGCACTCAGCTCGCTCGGCCGCCCAATGCGGCCTCGAGCGCGGTGACGGCTGCTGCCGGCTCGGGCACGGTGATGGTGACGACACGGTGCTCGCGCAGCGAGAGGCGCATGGTCGGGCCGCTGCGGACGGTGCAGGACGTCCGCCTGGGGGTCCACCAGAACCCCCAGGAGACTCGCCACCACGGCAGATCGATGACCTCGACAGACTCGATCTCGTCGAGGCGGTACGTGCAGCGTGGCCAGCCGACGATCCCCCAGTGAACGGTGACGCCGTTGGGCCCGACGGTGGCCCTGACGCTCGACGCCGTCAGGACGTTGAGGACCGAGCCGAGGGCAACCAGAAGCAACGGGACCGCCAGGTCGCCCAGGGACGCGCTGGCTTGGCGTGCGTTGAGTGCGACGACGATCGCGCCGACGCAGGTGGCGGCCACCATCGGCCAGCTCGTGGTGCGTCCGGTGTAGACGCTGTGCCGGTTCGGTTCGGCGAGGGGTAGCGGGGTCATGTGAGCTCCTTGATCAGTCGAACGAGATCATTCGTTCCGAGGCCATGCCGGCGGGCGGTGGCGATCAGCGCCTGGGCTGCCTCGGTCACCGATGACGACGCCGGGCCCGAGGACACCACCCGTGCGCCGCGCCCCCGCCGGAACTCGAGGACGCCCTCGTCGCGGAGCTGTCGGTAGGCGGCGAGCACGGTGTTGCGGTCCACCGAGAGTGCAGCGGCGAGCTCGGCCGCCGGCGGCAGCTGCTCACCGACCCTGAGCTCCCCGGACGCCACGCCTCGCCGGACGCACATGGCGATCTGGTCCACGAGCCGGTCGCGTGAGGTGTGATCGAGGGTCCACTGCATAGTGCTAGCATTAATAGCACCATTGACAGGACGGGTCAACACCCGCGACTGCGGGCGGCCCAGGCATGATGGGGGGATGAGCTGGTGGGAGGAACGTGTCGTTCCCGGCCTCGTGGACCGTGCACTCAAGGGTCGCGAGATCGGTGAGCTCCGGGCCGAGGTGTGCGCGGGCCTGAGCGGCGCCGTGCTCGAGGTCGGCTTCGGCGGTGGGCTCAACCTGCGCCACCTGCCGGGCTCGGTGACCCGTCTGGACGCCGTCGAGCCGTCCGACCGCGGCTGGGCGCTCTCCGAGCGCCGTCGCGCACGCCACGACCTGGCCGTGAGCCGCGTCGGGCTCGACGGCCAGCGACTCGATGCCGCCGACGCCACCTACGACCACGTGCTGTGCACCTTCACCCTGTGCACCATTCCCGATCCCGGGCTCGCGCTCTCGGAGGTACGCCGGGTCCTGCGCCCGGGCGGCACCTTCGCCTTCCTCGAGCACGGCCTGGCTCCGACGCCCGGAGTCGCCCGCTGGCAGCACCGGCTCGACCCGCTCCAACGCCGCGTGGCGGGAGGCTGCCACCTGACGCGCGACATACCAGCCCTGGTCACGGGCGCCGGGCTGGTCCCGGTCCTGGCGCGCGTGGAGTACCTCCCCGGCCCACGCACCCCGTGGACCTTCGGCTACCTCGGGTCGGCGAGGACGCCACGACTCCCTTGACAGGCGTGCAGCCGCTTGCCTGACCTGCGGGTGTGGGTGAGGTGTTCAAGGCGCTGAGTGAGCCCACGCGACGGGTGATCCTCGACGAGCTGGCCGAGCGCGACGGTCAGTCCCTGTTCGAGATCTGTTCGCGGCTGGTGACCAGGCACGGTCTCACCTCCAGTCGCCAAGCCGTCTCCCAGCACCTCGGCGTGCTCGAGGAGGCGGGGCTGCTGAGGACGGAGCGTTCGGCCGCTACAAGCTCCACCACCTCGACACCACGCCGCTGGGCGAGATCCTCGCCCGGTGGCCACTGACCGGGAAGGACGAGTCATGAGGATCAGCCTGACGAGTGTGCTGGTCGATGATCAGGCGAAGGCTCTGGCCTCCTACACCCACGTCCTGGGATTCGTGAAGAAGACGGACGTGCCGATGGGCGAGCACTCGTGGCGGAGCACGACCGGCTCAGGGCACTCGGGGTGATCTTCACCCAGCCACCGACGGAGATGGGTCCCCTCACCACCGGGGTCTTCGACGACACCTGCGGCAACCTGATCCAGATCGCCGGGTAGCCGCAGGCTGCCCCCCGTCGCGAACGGCGTCTTGTGGCGTCATGCGGTCGTGCTCGTCGTGCCGATGCCGGTGCTACTCCACACAGATCCGCTCGAGCCTGGTCCAGCCGCGCCAGCCGCGCTCCTCGAGCAGCACCATCAGCCGACGGGCGATCGGCACCGAGTCGAGGAAGACCGAGTCGAGGAGGTCGATCAGATCGTCGCTGATCTCCTCCTCGTAGTCCTCCCATCCCACCGCAGCGGCGGCCTCCAAGAGGACGACGAGCCGGTCAACGACGGCCGCTACTCGAGGGTCGTCGGCCTCCCACTCGATCGCGGCGGCGAGATCGCGATAGAGCTCGACCGTGGCCGGGTCGTCGAGCTGCTGCTGCTTCAGCTTCATGTAGAACGGCATCTGCGCCGGGAGCTGGGCGGCCACCAGGATCCAGGCGTCCCGCTCGCCACCGATCATCACGTCCGGGATCCCGAGCGCGCGCAGGCGGTCGAGGTAGGCCACCGCCTCAGGCGGCAGGGCCAGGCTGTCCCCGGCTGCCAGCTGTGCGATCCGCTCGCGGTGCCGCTGCCGCTCTGTGATCTCCCCGCGCAGACGCCGGTCGATGTCGGCGACCGCAGCGGCGAGCTCCTCCTCGGCCGCGGCGAGCAGGTCGCGGACGCGCGCGAGAGGCACGCCCGCTTCGGCGAGGGTGCGGATCCTGACGAGCTCGACGACGGCGTGAGCGTCGTAGCGCCGATAGCCGGACTGGTCGCGCTCCGGCTCCGGCAGGAGACCCTTGAGGTGGTAGTGCCGCACCGCACGCACGGTGACGCCGGCGTACGACGCCAGCTGGCTGATCGTGAGCACCGCGCCAGTCTCCTACTTCGCCGGCACCCGGAGGAACAGCCGGCGCGACCAGAGGAAGCCGAGCAGCGAGATCAGCACGCACCAGCCGATCGCGAGCCACAGGTCGGACCCCGTCGGGCGCCCCGTGACGAGTGCCCGAAGCGTGTCGATCATCGGCGTGAACGGCTGGTTCTGTGCGAGCTGGCGCAACCCGGCCGGCATCGCATCGGTCGGCACGAACGCGCTGCTGATGAACGGCAGGATCATCAAGAACAGCGGGGTGTTGCTGGCCGTCTCGACGCTGTCCGCCGCCAGGCCCATGCCGACGGTCAGCCAGGTGAGTGAGAACGCGATGAGAACCAGGAGCCCGATCGCGCCGAGCCAGCCGAACAGACCGGCGTCGGAGCGGAACCCGAGCAGGAACGCGAACGCCGTCACGATCACCACGGCGAATC
>JBDTXF010000056.1:0-10560 GCA_040006355.1 Nocardioidaceae bacterium
CGGGCGCTCGTGCCGACGAACCCGACGACCTTGTCGCCGCTGACCAAGTCGCTGCCGCGCCCGGGGAGCCGGTTGTCGGAGCCGTCGAGGTGGAGCAGGGTGAGGCGTCGGGGAGGCTTGCCGAGGGTGTGCACGCGTGCGACCGTCTCCTGGCCCCGATAGCAGCCCTTCTCCAGGTGCACAGCCGTGCCGATCCAGCCGGCCTCGTTGGGGATCGTCCGGTGATCGGTGTCCAGGCCCAGCCGCGGCTCACCGCGGGCGATCCGCAGCGCCTCGAAGGCCCACATTCCGCACGCAGGGCCGGCTGCGGCGGCATACGCCTCGAGGTCCGCGCGGGGCACGATCTCGTAGGGGGCGTACGGCGAGCGCTCGACGGCGCGGGACGGCCGCCAGGTCACGGCGAGCTCGTCCGTCACGTCGACCACCTCGACCCGCATCATGAAGCGCATCCGGTCGAGCCAGGCCACGAGTGCCGCGGCCTGCCCCGGCTCGACGTGGGCGGTGAACGCCTCACCGTCGTCGCTGCCATACATCGCGTGCTCCACGTGCCCCTGCGGGCTGAGGATCAGCGCAGCAGTGGGCACTCCAGGGCGCAGGCCCTCGAAGAACTGGCTGGTGAGCGAGTGCAGCCACCCCAGGCGGTCCGGACCGCTGATGCGCACCACGCCTCGGTGCGACAGGTCGACGAACCCGTCCCCCTGCTCCAGGGTGCGCTGCTCACCGTTGAAGGACCCGTAGTGAGCGGCCACCGGTGCGTCGAGGTCGTTGCCGGCGACAGCATCGGGCAGGGCGAGCAGGGGGCTCACGGAAGGCGTGGACATGAGGACATCATCCCCTGCAGGACCCGCAGGTGCCGAAGATCGTGAGGTGTCCCACGTCGGTAGTGAAGTCATAGCGCTCGCTCAACGTGCCGGTCAGCGGCTCGACCAGCTCCGGAGCAACCTCGGTGATGGTGTGGCACTCCCGGCAGACCAGATGGACGTGCGCCGGCGAGGCCGTCGAGTGGTAGGTCGGTGCCCGGTCCGAGATGTGTGCGTGACTCACGAGCCCCAGCTCCTCGAGGAGCTCGAGCGTGCGATAGACCGTCGACACGTTCACCGCCTGGGAGTCCTCGCGGACGGCGGTCAGCACCTCGTCCGGAGTGGCGTGGCCCAAGCGCTCCACAGCCGCAAGGACGAGCTCGCGCTGGGGCGTCAACCGGTAGCCACTGGCGCGCAGCGTGGCCTGCCAGTCCCCGGTCGAGGAGGGGTGCTCGTGCGCATGCTGAGTCACGCCGTCAGTCTAGTTCCGCTCACAGCCGGACGAGCCGACCCCACAGATGTGGTTGGAGCTCCTGGCCCATGGCTGCCATGTCGTAGGCCCAGAGCAGGTCGCCCTCGACGAGCCCGTAGAGCCGATGCCCGGCGGTCAGCTCCTTCGCCGTCTCGGTGCGCACCACAGCGTCCGTGGTGATCTCGATCTTCGCGCCCTCCGCGGTGCCGTGCCACACCTCGACGAAGCCGGTGTTGTGCGCAAGCAACCACTCCAGGGTTCCGTCGGCCTTCGGCCGCAGGAAGCCCGTCTCGATGGCGGCGTCGCGGACCTTCTCGCCCTGCTCGTCGACGATCCAGGCCCGGCTCATGTAGTGGAAGAACGGCCGGCCGTCGTGGGTGAAGATGCACTCCTGGCCGAACTGGAACGCGTCGATCGTCGGATAGTCGCCGTGACCGTTCCCCTGCCAGGTGCCCAGCAGCCACGCGATGGGCGCGCAGTCCGGGTGCAGGTCGGCCGGAAGCTCGAACGGCATGCTTAGGCGCTGGCCTTGAAGAGCTTGTAGAGCACCAGCATTGAGACATAGCCGGTGAGCAGCACGACGAGGGCCATGAGGGCGATGAGGACGGCTTCCATGATGCCCAGTCTATCGGGACCGGATCCAGACCCGGTGGACCAGCCGGGCTGGCTCGTAGGGTCGCACCCATGAGCAGATCACTGGTGGTCAAGGTGACAGCCGGCGCCGACGACCCGGAGCGTTGCAGTCAGGCCTTCACGGTCGCGGCCACGGCAGTCGCCTCCGGGGTGCCGGTCAGTCTGTGGCTCACCGGCGAGGCGGCGTGGCTCGCCGTGCCGGGCCGCGCCGAGGAGTTCTCACTCCCCCATGCCACGCCGCTCGGCGACCTGCTGCGGGTCGTGCTCGCCTCCGGCACCGTGACGCTGTGCACCCAGTGCGCTGCTCGCCGCGAGCTTGGTCCTGGCGACCTCCTGGACGAGATCCGCATCGCCGGAGCGGCTGTCTTCGTCGAGGAAGCGCTGGCCGACGGGGCCCAGGCTCTCGTCTACTGAGGCCAGTCAGCACGGTTGCGGCGATTGAGGCACATGGGGCGCCCGCGTCGATAGAGTGTGGCTGGACCTCCTGGACTCGGCGCCCGGAGGACAACGGATAGAGGTCCCTGTGGAGCTGCGCGACTATCTGAAAGTGGTACGCCGCCGCTGGCGCATCATCGTCATGTCATTGCTGGTCGTGGTCGCGCTGGCAGCAGTCGTCACCTACCGGACCACCCCGCAGTACCAGTCCAACGCTCGGCTCTTCGTCTCGACCAACGACCAGTCCGCGAGCGAGGCCTTCCAGGGTGGGACCTTCGCGATCCAACGGGTCAGCTCGTACGCCGACCTGGTCAACGGGCAGGAGCTCGCCTCGCGGGTGATCCAGCAGCTCAACCTGAGCGTCACGCCGGCCGAGCTGTCGAGCAAGATCACCGCGACCGTGGTTCCCGACACCGTGATCCTGGAGATCTCCGCGACCGACCCGAATGCCCAGGCGGCGCAGCGCATCGACCAGGCCGCCGCCGAGCAGCTGACCAAGTTCGTCAGCGAGCTGGAGACCCCTCCGGGCAAGCGGAACGCCCCGGTCAAGGCGACCATCGTGGACGAGGCCAGCCTCTCGAGCAGCCCGGTGTCACCCCAGCCGACCCGCAACATCGGGCTGGCCGTCGTCCTGGGTCTCCTGCTCGGGGTCGGGCTCGCCGTCCTCCGCGAGCTGCTCGACACGAGCGTCAAGGGACCTGAGGACATCGCGGAGCTCTCCGAGGCACCAGTCCTCGGTGGCATCCTCTTCGACGGCGACACACCCAAGCACCCGCTGCTCACGGACCTCTCACCGCACTCGCCCCGGGTCGAGGCCTTCCGCATCCTGCGCACCAATCTCCAGTTCGTGGACGTCGACCATGACAAGAAGGTCTTCGTCATCACGAGCTCGGTGCCGGGCGAAGGCAAGACCAGCACCGCGAGCAACACGGCCCTGGCCCTGCAGACCACAGGTCAGAGAACCCTGCTCATCGACGGGGACATGCGCCGACCACAGCTCGCGAAGCTGTTCTCCCTCGAGGGATCGGTCGGTCTCACCTCGGTGCTGCTCGGACGGATCGACCTCGAGGAGGCGGTGCAGGAGCACCGGGAGTCGGGACTGGCCGTGCTCACCAGCGGAAGCCTGCCCCCCAACCCCGCGGAGCTCCTGCAGTCGCACGCGATGAAGCAGCTCCTGGACGAGGCCCGGCTCCACTACGACGCCATCATCATCGACGCGCCTCCGTTGCTGCCGGTCACCGACGCCGCCCTGATCGCGACGATCGCCGACGGAGCCGTCATCGGGGTGCGACAGGGCAAGACCAGCCGGGACCAGTTCTCCTCATCCGTCGCGCGCCTCAAGGCAGTCGGTGCCCGGCCCCTCGGTGTCACCCTCAACATGGTCGCGTCGCGGGGCCGCAAGGGCTACGGCTACGGGTATGGCTACGGCTACAGCTACGCACCGACCGAGGAGCAGCCGCCGAAGCAGGCAGCCACCCAGCCCTCGAAGCACAAGATCAACGGCTGACGAGGGCTCAGCGGCGCTTGGTCGCCAGCAGCTCGCGCGCCTCGGACGGCGACATCGGCGTGCGCTGGGCCAGCTCAGCGAGCCGCACCGCGCGCTCCACCAGCTGCACGTTGTGCTCGACCGGCACTCCCTTGGCGAGGGTCAGCACGTCCTCCATCCCGACGCGCAGGTGACCTCCCTTCGACAGCGACGCCAGGGCGACGGCGAGGGTCGACCGGCCGATGCCGGTCGCCGACCACGACGTCACCTCGGACGGCAGGGCGCTGACCGCTGCCACCAGCGCATCGGCTGTCCCTGGCATCCCCCCCGGGACCCCCATGACGAGGTCGACATGCACGCGACCGCCGTACGGCAGACCGTGGGAGCCGAGCAGGCGCTGGAGGGACGTCACGTGACCGAGGTCGAAGAGCTCGAACTCCGGCACCACCTCGCGCGCCTGGGAGAGCTGGTAGAGCTCGGTGATGAACGGCCACGGGTTGGAGAAGACGTCGTCGCCGAAGTTCGTGGTGCCCATGGTCAGGCTGCACGAGTCCGGCCCCGCGTCGAGCACCTTGAGCCGGTCGGACAGAGGATCGTGCACCGAGCCGCCCGTCGAGAGCTGCACGACGAGGTCGCTCCGCTCGTGAAGCGCCTGGACGGTGTCCGTCAGCCGGTGGAGGTCCAGGGTCGGTCGGTGCTCGTCATCGCGGACGTGGACGTGGATCATCGCCGCGCCGGCGGCCTCACAGCGCTGCGCCGTCTCGACGAGCTCGGACAGCGTGGTGGGCAGCTGTGGGCAGTCTTGCTTCATGGTCTCCGCACCCGTCGGAGCGACGGTGATCAGCAGCTTGTCGGATGCCGGGCTCATGGGCGGCATCGTGCCAGACTGCCTATCTCACCGTCGAACCCGAACAGGACTTCCTCCCGATGAGAGCGGTCATCCAGCGTGTTCTTCAGGCACAGGTGCGTGTGGACGGGACGATCGTCGGATCGATCTCCTCACCCGGCCTGCTCGTCCTGCTGGGAGTGACCCACGGCGACGGCGCCCCCGAGGTCGTGTGGATGGCTCGCAAGATCTGGGAGCTGCGCATCCTGCGGGACGAGAGGTCGGCGTCAGAGGTGGCCGCACCGCTCCTGGTCGTGAGCCAGTTCACGGTCTATGGCGATGCTCGCAAGGGTCGACGACCCACCTGGAGCGCTGCCGCCCCCGGCCCGGTCTCCGAGCCGCTGTTCGACGGGGTGTGCGCCGAGCTCGAGCGGCTCGGCGCGTCTGTGGAGCGGGGTCGCTTCGGCGCGGACATGCACGTCTCCCTCGTCAACGACGGTCCGGTGACACTCATCCTGGACACGCCCGGCCGAGCGATCCTCTCGACATCCCCATGACACGCGGCGACCCTAGGATCGATCCGTGGCTGAGTTCAACGTCCTGGTGGTGTGCCTGGGGAACATCTGCCGGTCCCCTCTGGCCGAACGGGTCCTCACGCTGCGACTCCAAGAGCTGATGGGCGCTGAGTCCGCCTCGATCCACGTCTCGTCTGCTGGAGTCCGTGCCATGGTCGGGAGCCCGATGGATGCGGATGCCGCCGCCCAGCTTCAACGGCTCGGCGGAGACCCTGCCGGATTCGTCTCGACGCAGCTCACGGTCGAGGCTTGCAACGACGCCGACCTGGTGCTGACCGCGACCCAGGAGCTGAGGTCCCGGGTCCTGGAGGACGCTCCTCGCGCGCTCAAGCGCACGTTCACGATCAGGGAGCTGGCGACGATCGCCAGGTCGGAGGTCCTCCTCGACCGCGCCGCGGCCAGCGGCGCAGACTTCGTGCGCCGCTCCGCGTCCTGGCGCGGCTCCACGGAGGTGGCCGACTTCGACGTGCCGGACCCCATCGGGCGGCCGGAGGAATTCCACCGCGAGGTCGCGGATCTCTTGGATCGTGAATGCCGATCAATAGCCACGGCATTGGCGCAGGCGTGGTCACCTAATCCGCTTTAGCGGCCTTGCGGTCTCACCCTTATATGTGTTTCCATCGGGTCACGCGAAACCTGGGGGTTGATGCGATGCTCGTGTGGATTCTCGGCGGCCGAACACCGGCCGCCTTCATCGGGGAACTCAGAATCGGTGCGACCTCGCGCCTCAATAACATCGCGCTGGCTGCCACATCCGTGCGCAGACAGCACAACAGGGCCGCCTAGCCGATCCTGAGCAGCTGCTTCTCGCGCGTTCGCCGGACTTTCCGAACGTGCTTCTTCGTCACGCTATAAAGCCAGTTTAGCCGTTATGTCGTCAATCTATCTTGACCATCCACAGCGGTTGGATCGGGCCCACTTTGCTGATACAACTTCGGAGCACACCACACTCAAAACGGGGGTCTGGTTCGCATTTCCGCACCTTCCACAATGAAATGAGATCAGTACATGAGTAAGAGACGCATTCTTGCCGCAACCGGCATTGCGACCTTGGCCCTGGTGGCAGGACCCCTCTCGGGTGCCGCCTTCGCCGCAGACAGCACCACGACCGTCACGCCCACCCACACCAACGGATTCACCAGCGCAGACTCGGCGAACGGGGGCACCGCCACCCTGACCAATTCCCCGCCGGAGGCCGGCGCGTTCGGCCCGGGCTACCTGTCGATGACCACGGTGGACCAGGACAACAGCTCGAAGGCCACGTACTTCTCCGACGACCCTGATGTCTCGGGCAAGACGCTCGCGGACCTGACCGGCGCGTCCTACATGGTCTACCGCGACAGCGCCTCCACGGGGAACGCGCAGCTCCGCCCCTCCCTGCAGCTGCCGCTCTTCCAGAACGTCGCCGACGGCTCCTCGGGCGCCAACTTCAACACCCTGGTGTTCGAGCCGCAGTACTGCTACTCGGACCTGGCCGACGACACCTGGCAGACGGTCGACGGCGACCACCAGGCTGCCGGCGGCTCGCTTGGCTGCTACCACTTCTCGAAGCAGCCGGACACCTACTACAAGACCCTGGCCGAGGTGAAGGCCGCCTTCCCGAACGCGGTCCTCATCGGCAAGGGCTTCAACCTGGGGAGCTACCAGCCGGGCACCATCTCGAGGGTGGACGACCTCGAGCTCACCTTCACCGACGGGGTCCAGACCTACGACTTCGAGGCTGCGGACCGCACACCCCCGCCGCCGGCGCTCACCGCCACGGTCGGTGACTCCACGGTGACCGAGGGCAACTCGGGCACCACGAACGCCACCTTCACGGTGACCCTGAACCGCGCCTCCACCACCGCGACGGTCGTTCACTACGCCACCAGCGACGGATCCGCATCGGTGGCCGACAACGACTACACCGCCACCTCCGGAGACCTGACGATCCCGGCCGGCAGCACGTCGGGGACGGTCACCGTGCTGGTCAAGGGCGACACCAAGGTCGAGGGCAACGAGGTCTACCACCTCACCGTCACCTCGAGCGACGCGACGGTCACGCCCGCCAGCTATGCCAGCGGCACGATCACCAACGACGACACGGCCACCCCGCCTGCGAAGCCGAGCATCACCATCGGTGACGCGAGCACCAAGGAAGGCAACACGGGCACCCACCCGCTCAACTTCACGGTGCGGCTGAGCAAGGCCTACACCAAGGCCGTGACCGTCAAGTACGCCACCGGGAGCCTCACCGCCAAGGGCGGCAGCGACTTCGTCGGCAAGACCGGCACGCTGAGCATCCCGGCCGGCAGCACCACCGGCACCATCTCGATCGTCATCAACAGTGGCACGACGAAGGAGGCCAACGAGACCTTCAAGGTCAAGCTGACCTCTCCGACGAACGCCACGATCGCCGACGACACGGCGATCGGCACCATCATCAACGACGACTGAGCTGCAGCACCCATCCGACGGGTGGGGCTCGACCCAGCTCCTGGGCCGGGTCCCACCCTCGGTCGTTGTGGTGCTAGGCCCAGGAAACAGGCGCTAACCCTACGCACGAAAGCGGCGGCGGCCCTACCCTGTTCGGGTGACGGGGAGCATGACCGAGGGTGCCGAGATCGGCCTTGCCCTGCTGCGACGGCTCTCCGCGGCGATGAGCGACGCCTTCACCGCCGACGAGGTCGCCCGCGCCACGCTGACCACCGTCCTGGAGATGCCGGGCGTCACCCGGGCCGGCATGGCCCTGAACAGCACCGGTGGCCGCGAGCTGCGCTTCGTCTCCACCGACGATGACGCGCTGACCCCGACGCGGGTCCGGTGGTGCCTGATCGACGCGTTCTCCGACGTGCCGCTCGTGGACGCCGTGCGCAGCGGCGCGGACGTCCATGCCGCCACCCAGGAGTCACTGACCGAGCGCTACCCGGGCTTCGGCGCACGCCAGGCCGAGCTGGGGGTCCAGAGCCTGGCCGCACTGTCGCTGTCCACCGAGACCGAGCGCGTCGGCGGTCTCCTGCTGTGCTTCGACGAGCCACAGCCCTTCGGGCCCGAGCAGCGCTGGCTGCTCAGCGCCCTCGCCACCCAGGTCACCCAGGCGCTGCGCAAGGGCATCGCCTACCAGCTCCAGCACACCACCGCCGAGCAGCTGCAGCGCAGCCTGATGCCGCGCTCCCTGCCGGACCTGCCCGGCCTCGCCTTCGGCTCGCACTACCGCCCCGGCGGCCTGAACACCGACGTGGGCGGCGACTGGTACGACGTGGTCGAGCTCCCCGACGGTGCCACCGCGATCGCCCTGGGCGACGTGATGGGCAAGGGCACCGGCGCGGCCATCATGATGAGCGAGATGCGGGCCGCACTGCGTGCCTATGCGCTGCTCGACCCGTCCCCGACGGTGGTGCTGCAGCGGATGGACCACCTGATCTCCTCCCGGGCCGGCGGCGAGCAGCTGGTCACCGTCGCCTACGGGCTGATCCCGGCGGACCGGTCGGCGCTGACCTTCGCGCTCGCCGGCCACCCGCCGCCGCTCGTCGTGGTGCCGGGCAGCCCGGTGCGGGTGCTCGCCGAGGGGACGGGCTCCGCGCTCGGGGTCGGGGCCGGTCCGTGGCCCGACGTCACCATCACCCTGGACCCGGGCCTGGTGGTGCTCTTCTACAGCAACGGCCTGGTGGAGAGCCGCGACCGGGAGCTGTCGGTCGGGATCAGCGAGCTGACCACCCACCTCGAGGGCATCCCGGCGCGACGCACCCAGCCCCGCGAGCTGTGCGCGCGCCTCGCGCAGCTGATGACCGACGAGCGGACCGACGACGACGTGACGCTGCTGGCGGTCGCGGCGGCCCCCGGCGACGACGTACGCCGCAGCTCGCTGCGCCTGCCCGGCGAGGCCACCGCCCCACGGGAGGCGCGTCGCTTCGTGCGGACCACGCTGGCTGCCTGGGACGTCGCCGAGGACGACCTCGACGCGGCCGAGCTGTGCGTCTCCGAGCTGGTCACCAACGCCGTGATCCACACCGGCACCGAGGCCGAGCTGACCGTCCAGGTCGACACCGAGTTCGTCACCGTCCTGGTCCGCGACGGCGGCGGGACCGGGGCGGTGCGGCCGGTCGCGCAGGGCGAGGACCCGATGACCGTCTCCGGTCGCGGGCTGACCCTGGTCGACGCGATCTCCTCGGCGTGGGCCGCCGAGCACGGCGCCGACGGCACCACGGTGTGGTTCGAGATCGAGCGCTCCGCCGGCTGACCAACGGATCGGGACAGTGGGGGATAAAGTTTATTGACATACTCGACTATTGGCCGGATGCGAGGTAGCGTCGACCACATGACGCCCTGGATCACCGCCGGCCTCGTCGCCTGGCTCGCGCTCGCCATCCTTGTCAGTCTCCTCATCGCGCGGGTCATCCACCGCGCGGATCTCGTCCTGGCCCACCCGCCGGTGGCCCGCGCCTCGTTCGGCTACGACACGGACCAGGCACGGCGCAGCGTCGTCGGCTGAGAGCAGCCGGCATCGCCCGCACTACGCGTCGCGGGCATGACGATGGCCCGCGTCGACCCCGGGAGGTCGGCGCGGGCCATCGTGTCGTCGTGACCGGCCGTCGGGTCAGATCGCGACGGCGACCTCGGCGACGACGCCCCGCTGGGCGACCACCTGCCGGTCGACGACGTCGGCCTTGGGGGCCAGGGTGCGCAGGGTCCACTCACCGGGAGCGGCGAAGAACCGGAAGTGACCGGTCGCGGAGGTCGGGACCTCGGCGGTGAACTCGCCGGTCCTGTCGAGCAGCCGCACGTAGGCGTTGCCCACGGGCCGGTCGTCACGGGTGACGGTGCCCTGGATGACCGACTCCTTGGCCACGTTGACCCCGTCGAGCGACAGGCCACCGGTGGTCGCGCCGCACATCAGCGTGCCCCGTCCTCGGCAGAGCCCTTCTCGTCGCCGAGGGCGACCGGCACGCCGACCAGGGAGCCGTACTCGGTCCACGAGCCGTCGTAGTTCTTCACGTTCTGCTGGCCGAGCAGCTCGCGCAGGACGAACCAGGTGTGGCTCGAGCGCTCGCCGATGCGGCAGTAGGCGATGGTGTCCCTGTCCCAGTCCACGCCGGCGTCGGAGTAGATGGTCTTCAGCTCGTCGTCGCTGCGGAAGGTGCCGTCGTCGTTGGCCGCCTTGCTCCACGGGACGTTGGCCGCGGTCGGGATGTGGCCGGCGCGCTGGGCCTGCTCCTGCGGGAGGTGGGCCGGGGCGAGCAGCCGACCGGCGTACTCGTCAGGTGAGCGGACGTCGACGAGGTTCTGGGTGCCGATCGCGGCCACGGTCTCGTCGCGGAAGGCGCGGATCGAGTGGTCCTGCTCCTGGGCGGTGT
>JBDTXF010000057.1:0-10481 GCA_040006355.1 Nocardioidaceae bacterium
CAGTGGGGCGGGTGGGGCTCGAACCCACGACCCAAGGATTATGAGTCCTCTGCTCTGACCGACTGAGCTACCGCCCCGCGACATACGCCGGGGCGTCGTCCGGGTAGGAAGCCTACCGGTGCACAAGGCCCCGGGTGGCCCGGCACATCGGCGTACGGTGACACTCCGCACCGTCCCGGAAGAGGTCGCCGTGAGCCACTCCCCCGCGTTCGACACCAGTCTCGAGGGACTGCGCGAGGTCGGTGGCCTCAAGTGGTCGCAGCACCCGGACGCGATCGGCATGTTCGTGGCGGAGATGGACTTCGGCACGGCACCCCCGATCGTCGCCGCGCTGCACCGGGCCGTCGACCTCGGGCTGCTCGGCTACCTGCCCGACGGGCTGGTGGCACGGCTCGGGCACGCGTGGTCCGGGTGGGCGCGCGCCCGGCACGGCTGGGAGGTTCCTCCCGAGCGGGTCCGGCCGCTGGGTGACGTGGTGGCCGGGCTTCAGGCGGCGATCGAGCACTTCTGCGAACCGGGCTCCCCGGTGATCCTGCCGACCCCGGCGTACATGCCGTTCCTGTTCGTGCCTGCGGAGTTGGGTCGTGAGGTGATCCAGGTGCCGATGGCCACCTGGGACGGGCGGTCCGTCTACGACCTCGACGCGCTCGAGGCGGCGTACGTCGCGGGCGGCAGCCTGCTCGTCCTGTGCAACCCGCACAACCCGGTCGGTCGGGTGCTCGAGCCCTCGGAGATGCTCGCGATCGCCGAGGTGGTCGACCGGCACGGGGGACGGGTGTTCTCCGACGAGATCCACGCGCCTCTGGTGTACGACGGGCACCGGCACGTCTCCTACGCCTCACTCTCGCCCACCACCGCGGCGCACACGGTGACCGCCGTGTCCGCCTCGAAGGCGTGGAACCTGCCGGGGACCAAGTGCGCCCAGCTGGTCCTGAGCAACGATGCCGATGCCGAGACGTGGGCGGAGGTGGGGCACACCCTCGAGCACGGTGCCTCCACCCTCGGGGTGGTCTCCGCCATCGCGGCCTACGAGGACGGTGGTCCGTGGGTCGACGCGGTCCTCGAGCACCTCGACGGCAACCGCCGGCTGCTGGGCGACCTGCTTCTGGACCAGATCCCCGAGATCCGCTACAGCCCGCCCGAGGGCACCTACCTGGGCTGGCTGGACTGCCGCGACCTCGGGCTGGGCGACCACCCCGCGGACTTCTTCCTCGCGGAGGCCGGCGTCGCGCTCACCGACGGCCTGCGCTGCGGGGACGCAGGGGCCGGCTTCGCACGGATGACCTTCGCGACCCCCCGCCCGGTCCTCGAGCAGTCGGTGCAGCAGATGGCGGACGCTCTGCGGCGGTGCTGAGGCATCTGCCGCGAACCGGCCCGGGCCGACGTCCCCTCCCCTACTCTGTGGCGGTGACTCGGCAGGCACCACGACTCCTAGCGGTGACCGCCCTTGCCCTCGTCGCCGCGTGCAGCTCGCCGTCGACCACAGCCGCCGGCTCGGCCGCCACCCCGTCGTCCACGGCCGGCTCAGCGAACGTGCCGTCCGCTTCGCGTTCGCCCTCACCGTCGGTGTCGGTGTCGTCCCCCGGCGTGCCGAGACCAGGCTCGACGGACGTGCCGGCGACGTCGTCGGGACCACTGTCGAAGGGTTCGTTCCCGACTCCGCGACAGCTCGGCAGCGGATGGCGCTACGACGTCGACCCCGGCGACGCCGAGGAGGGCTACGCCGGCAACGGCACCCCCGCCCTGGCCCGGAACCCGCGCGAGATCGTGCAGACCGCCGTACCCTTCGGCTGTGCGCGCACAGCCGCGATGCCCATGCCGGCCCACGCGCTCGAGGTGGACTACACCCTGCGGGGAGCCAAGGTGATCGCCGTCCGCGGCACGTTCGCCGGTGCCTCCGAAGCGTCGGCGTTCTTCTCCGCCCGGTCCTCGAACCTGCGGGCCTGCGCAGGGCGCAGCGGCAGCCCGGCGATCGGGCCGCTGGTCGCCGCGATCACCCGGCCAGGCACCGAGGCCCTGGCCTCGTCACGCACGCCGGCCTCCGACCCGTGGCGTGAGGTGTCCGCGCTCGACGGCGACAGCGTCGTGCTCGTCGCCGTGCAGGGACCGCACCCGCTCACCGGCCCCCAGACCCGCCGCCTCGTCACGTTGTTCCGCAGATGACCTCCGGGAAGGACCACTCGTGAAGCGCACCCGACTGCTCGCGACGACCACCGTGCTCGTGGCCGGGCTCGTGGGCCCGCTCGGGTCCGGCCCCGCCGCCTCGGCCGAGGACCCCTCCCCTCCCGCCCCGTCGGCCGCGGCCAGCACCGCGCCGGCCGACCCGACGCCCGCCGCCGCCAACACCGCGCCCGTCGCGGTCGACGACCCCGCGAGCACCGTGGTGGCCGGGCGGTCGGTCACCGTCGCGGTGCTGGCCAACGACACCGACGACGGGCAGGGCCGGCCCGCAGGGGAGACCCAGCACCTGGAGATCGGCACCTTCGACCGCCTCGCCGGCCGGGTCACCGAGGGTGCCACGCACACGACGCTGACCTTCACCGCCCGCCTCAGCGACGCGGGCCGGAGCTTCCGGTTCCGCTACACCGCCAGCGACGGGTCACTGGTCTCGAACATCGCCAGCACCGGCGTCGACGTGACCGTTCCGCCGCCGGTCGCCCGCACGGTGTCGCTGACCATGCCCGGCCATGTCGTCGCGCTGCGGACCTATGTGCTGCGCGGCAGTGTCGCCCCTGTGGCGCCGGGCCCGGCGACCGTGGCGGTGCAGCGCCTGGTCGGCTCCCGCTGGACGACGTACGGCTCGGCGAAGGTGGGCGGCCGCGGCGGCTACGCCGTGCGGTTCAGCACCGACCTACCGGTGCACTACGTCTTCCGCGCGGTCGCGACCTGGAGGAACGGCGCGACGAAGGTCAGCCCTCGCCTCACCCGCAGCGTGCTGGCCCGCGTCGACGCCGTCGTGTCGGGTCCGCTCACCCGGTCGGCGGTGCGCTGGTCCTACCGGTCGGGCTGCCCCGTCACGCCGGGCGGCCTGCGCGAGGTCACCGTCAACCGCTTCACCTATCGCCACGTGGAGTCCCGCGGCACGCTGGTCGTCCGCGCCTCGTCGGTGCCGGCGATCCTCCGGGTCTTCCGGGCATCGTTCTCGTCCCGCTTCCCGGTCCGGTCCATGCGGACGGCGGACGCGTTCTACGCCGGCGGACGACGTACGCCCACCGGCTCGGACATCGCGGCGATGAAGGCCGACAACACCTCCGCCTTCAACTGCCGACCGGTCACCGGCAACCCCTATCGGGTCTCGCAGCACTCCTACGGCAACGCGATCGACATCAACACGGTGCGCAACCCGTACGTCGTCGGGAGCCGGGTCTACCCGTCGTTCGCACGGACCTATCTGAACCGGTCACGGGTCCGCACCGGCATGATCACCCCGGACGGGGTGGTCGCGACCCAGATGCGGCGCAACGGCTGGCCTTGGGGCGCGCGCTGGGCGCACCCTGACTACCAGCACTTCTCCTCCAACGGCGGCTGAGGTGCCCTCCGCCCTGACCCGGCGGCTGGTGCTGGCCGAGGTCGTCCTCGTGCTGGCCCTGTCCCTGGGGCGCTCGGGTGTCTATGCACTGGTGGACCTGGTGGCCGCGGCGACGCAGAAGGGCGCCCTGTCCGGGCAGAAGGCCGTGCTCAACGGCAGCCTGGCACCGGGTCGTCCGTGGCTCGACCTCACCTACCAGCTGCTGGCGCTGGGGTTCGGGGTCGTCCCGGTGCTGCTCGTCGGCTACCTGCTGGCCCGCTCCGACGACCACCCCGGGCGGCTCTGGTCGCAAGGTGCCCGGCAGCACCGCCAGGACGCCGTCCGAGGCCTGGTCATCGCCGCGGTGGTCGGAGGAACCGGGCTCGCGTTCTACCTGGTCACCCACGCCCTCGGTGTCGACCTCACCGTGGTGGCGGAGGACCTCCCCTCGACCTGGTGGCGCTATCCGGTGCTGGTCCTGTCCGCGCTCCAGAACGCGTTCCTCGAGGAGTTCGTCGTCCTGGGCTACGTGATGATCCGGCTGCGCCAGCTGGGGGCCTCGGCGCCGACCGCGATCGGGGTCAGCGCGGTGGTGCGCGGCAGCTACCACCTCTACCAGGGCCTCGGCGGCTTCGTCGGCAACGCCGTGATGGGCCTGCTGTTCGGCTGGCTCTACGTCCGCTGGGGCCGGGTCACGCCACTGGTGGTCGCGCACACCGTCATCGACATCGTCGCGTTCGTGGGATACGCGCTGCTCGCCGGCCACGTGTCCTGGCTGCCGGGCTGACAGGTCCCGTGGGTCAGCGGCACGTGCCCCGACGTCGACCCGAAGGTCCTTCGCAAGCAGGTGTCAGATCTTCAACCTGCAGCTGTAGCTGACCGTTGCCCGGCGGACGTGGTAGTCCCTCCAGCTGGTGGCACGCAGCCCCACGTTGAAGTGCGTTGCGCTCGTGCGACGTCCACCTTGGTCACGCGGCCGTCGCACGTGCAGCACCCGCCGTTGAGCCGACCAGGCTACGCGATGCGCGTTGCCCGGCATGGTGAACCCGTAGATCACGCTTCCCACGCCACCCCAGCAGTCGACATCCACGCTGTTGGCGCCGTAGTCGTCGCTGATGTTGCAGTAGCGGGTGTGGTGGCGGGCCGAGGTGCCGTAGCCCAGGCGGGTCTTGGTGGCCCTGTGGACGCGATACGCCGTCGTCAGGACCGTGCTGCGCTGCGCTGTGGCCGGCCCGGAGACGCTGGCTGTTGGCCACCGTTCCGGAGCGGTTCGTGACGCGGGCCAGGATGGTCGCTGGGACGTTGAGCGCGTGGCTCACGGTCACGTCGTCCAGGTAGCCGTCACGCACCAGTGGATAGAAGGCGCTCGATGACAGGGCGACACCAGTGATCCGCACGGCGGGGAGCGGCGGCGGAGATGTGACCACCGTGAACGGCTCCTGCGCGACTACTGATCCGTCATGGCGGACGGTGATCGTGTGGTCGCCGGGATCGACGTTCGAGACCGAGCGCTCGACGTTCTCCGGACTCATGGTCACGTCGTAGCCGACCTGCCCGTCCGCGAGCTCGACCGCATCCAGGGAGATGGAGTAGGTCCCGTAGGGGCCGGCGAGAAGTCGACGTGGAACGGTCCCCCCCGACGCGTGGGACAGTCCGGGACTGGGCGAGTGGACCGTGCGTGAGCTCGTCGGTCACACCAGCCGTTCGCTGGTCACGGTCATCGACTACCTCGCGCGCCCGGTCGCGGAGGAGGTCGTGCCCTCGGCGGCGGCGTACCTCACCGCCATCTCCGCAGGCACCTTCGACGCGGCCGCAGTCACCGAGCGGGGCCGTCAGGCCGGCCGCGACCTCGGTGAGGACCCCGGGTCCCGCTTCCACGCCCTCGTGGACGAGGCGGTGCGAGCGGCCGAGGGGACCGACCTCGACCAGGTCGTGCACACGATCGTCGGCGGCATGCGGGTGGTCGCGCATCTGCCGACCCGCACCTTCGAGCTGTGCGTCCACGGGCTCGACATCGCGGCGGCGACCGGGGTCCCGGTTGCCCTGCCCACTCGTGCGGTCGAGGAGAGTGTCTCGCTCGCGGCGGTCACTGCCGCCCATCGCGGCCTCGGACCAGACCTGCTGCTGGCGATGACGGGCCGTCGCGACCTGGCGCCAGGCTTCAGCGTCGTCTGAGGACGGAACCCCGGCTCCCCAGCCCTCATCGTCGCAGCCGACCAGGCTCGCCGAGCCAGCGTCTCGTGGCTCCCCCGCCTGGACTCGAACCAGGAACCCTCCGGTTAACAGCCGAATGCTCTGCCAATTGAGCTACAGGGGATCGTGCAGCCGCAAGATTAGCAAGGACGGGCTCCGGCCGCTCCAGCGCCCGGTCAGCCCACCCGAACCGGCGGCCGGCGCGCCCCCATCTCGTCCCGATGGACGACAACGGTCGCCTGCACGACGATCGGAGGACCGTTGTCGTCCTCGTGGACGCCGGCGAGTGCTCAGCTCGACGCGGGACCCGAGCCGAGCTCCTCCTGGGCGGCCCTCAGCCCTGCCTCGGCGGCCCGCTGGACCGCCGGGTCATCG
Organism: Nocardioidaceae bacterium; assembly: GCA_040006355.1. GTDB lineage: Bacteria > Actinomycetota > Actinomycetes > Propionibacteriales > Nocardioidaceae > Nocardioides_B. Next base: position 6,077 of record JBDTXF010000057.1, read on the forward strand.
GGGTCCAGACCGGGGTCGAGCTGATAGGCCCAGGAGATCTCGCCCTGCCGACGCGGCGGCCTTCGGGCGATCACCAGCAGCCCCCGCCCGCCGCCCACCGCGACCCGGCGCTGCAGCACGACACTGGCCGTCACGCGTTCGCGGACCATCTGCAGCAGCAGCCCCGGCTCCGGAACGACGTAGGAGTGGACGGGGCGGACCCGGCCGAACTCACCGACCTCCAGCACCCGGATCCGGTCCTCGCCGCGGTCCCAGTCGGCGGTCTCGACGCGCTCCCAGAGGAGGCGGATGGTCTCGGCCGGCTCGACGAGCAGCAGGGCGTCCCGGGTGCCGAGCAGGCACGTGCCGTCGTCGGCGGCCGCCCATGCCAGCACCCGCTCGCCCCGGGCCAGCCCAGCCCGCGCCAGCACGTCGTCAGGCACCGGGGTGCCCCGCCGGAACGGGTTCCTCACCCCTCGCCGCCGATGGCCTTCTCACGCAGCGTGCGACGGTGCTGCTCGAGCGCGACCAGCTCGCCGAACATGCGGTTGTAGTCGGTGGCCCGCTCGACCGGGTTGGTCCGCTGGAGCTTGGACTTCAGGTCGGCGATGCGGCGCATGACCGTGATCTCCTGCAGCCGGAACACGTGCGCCGCGACGTACGCCGTGGTGGGCTCCTTGCTGGACAGCAGCGGTTCGACGGCGAGGGCGGAGAGCGCGGAGACGACCGCCTGGTCGCTGACGCTGTCACGGAGCTTGGCCACCCAGACCTCGCCGCCCGGGGCGCTGGCCGGGCCGCCGCACATCGTGACGGCGTCCCACACGCCGCGGAAGGTCGGGTGCACGAAGTCGTCGCCGTCCACGTCCTTGGCCATCCGGCCGACGGCCTCGGGGTGCTGCACGACCAGCTTGAGCGTCTCCCGCTCGAGGGAGAAGCGCGGGTCGCGCAGGTCCGGCAGGGGCGGGGCCACAGGTCGCTGGGGCGGTGGCTGCGCGGTGGCGCCGGCCTGTCGGTGCCGCGGCTCCTCGGGGCGACGGTTGCCGGCCCGCCGCACCTCGGCGCGGGCGTCGTCGACGTCGACCCCGACCATCCCGGCGAGCTCGCGGGCGAACCCCTCGACCTTGGAACGGTCGCGGATCGCGGTGACCAGCTTGGCGGCCTCCCGCAATGCGTCGACGCGGCCGTCGGCGCGGTCCAGGTCGTAGCGCGCGACGACGTTGCCGAGCACGAAGCGGTAGAGCGGGATGCGGCGGGCAACGAGCTCGCGGACCGCGGCGTCGCCCTGCTGGAGCCGGACGTCGCACGGGTCGAGACCCGACGGCTCCACCGCGACGTAGGTCTGGCCGGCGAAGTTCTGGTCGCCCTCGAAGGCTCGCAGCGCGGCCTTCTGACCTGCGGAGTCGCCGTCGAAGGTGAAGATCACCTCGCCGCGGAACTCGTCGTGGTCCTGCAGCAGCCGACGCAGCACCCGGCCGTGGTCGTCGCCGAACGCCGTGCCGCAGGTCGCGACCGCGGTGGGCACGCCCGCCAGGTGGCAGGCCATCACGTCGGTGTAGCCCTCGACGACGACGGCCTGCGAGGCTCGCGCGATGTCGCGGCGGGCCAGATCGATGCCGTAGAGCACCTGGCTCTTCTTGTAGATCGGCGTCTCGGGGGTGTTGAGGTACTTCGCGTCGATCCGGTCGTCCTCGAAGATCCGCCGGGCGCCGAACCCGATGGTGTCGCCGTTGGTCTCCCGGATCGGCCACAGCAGCCGCCCGCGGAAGCGGTCGTAGTGCCCGCGCTGCCCCTCCCCGACCAGGCCGCCGGTGACCAGCTCGGCGTCGGCGAAGCCCTTCTGACGCAGGTGCTTGAAGAGGTCGTCCCCGCCCCGGGGCGCGAAGCCGACCCCGAAGGTGGCCGCGGCGTCCTGGTCGAACCCGCGGCTGGTGAGGAACTCCCGGGCCTGCTGGGCGGCAGAGGTGGCGAGCTGCTCGGCGTACCAGGCCTGGGCGATCTTGTGCGCCTCGAGCATCCGCGGACGCAGGTGGGTCTCGCGCTTCGCGGGACGGTCGGTGCCCTCCTGGTAGCGCAGCTGCACGGCGTACTTGTCGGCGAGGCGCTCCACGGACTCCGAGAACGACAGGCCGTCGATCTTCATCAGGAAGGCGATGACGTCGCCACCCTCACCGCAGCCGAAGCAGTGGAAGAATCCGCGGCTCGGGTTGACGTTGAAGGAGGGCGACTTCTCGTCGTGGAAGGGGCACAGGCCCTTCTGGGAGCCGCCGCCGGCGTGCTTGAGGGTGACGTAGGAGGAGACCACCTCGTCGATGCGGGCGCGTTCGCGCACGAGCGCGATGTCGTCGTCCCGGATCAGCCCTGCCACGGCGCCGAGTCTACGTCCGGAGACCCGACCCGCCGAGACGTTGACACCGGCACCATCGGGGAGTGAGGGTCATCACAGCCCAGGACTAGGAGATCAGATGACCACCCCCCGTGTGCGCCCGTGGCGCCAGCTCGGCACCGCACTGCTCGGCGCACTGGCACTCGCCGGGAGCGGCCTGGTCGCCGCACCGGCCGCCTCGGCTCATCCGCACGACGGGCACGACGGGCACGACGGGCAACCGCAGCACGCCCGCGCGCCGAGGTACCTCGCGCTGGGTGACTCGGTGGCGTTCGGCTACCGGCCCGCCGAGGTCACCACGACTGCGGAGTACCTCGACGCGAGCAACTTCCGCGGCTACCCCGAGGTGCTCGCGCGACACGGGCGCTACCGGGTCACCAACGCGTCCTGCCCTGGTGAGACCACCGGCAGCATGATCGACGCGACCGCGCAGAGCAACGGCTGCGAGAACTCCGTGACGTCGCCCTACGGCTATCGCACGGCCTACCCCCTGCACGTCGCCTACGCGGGCAACCAGCTCGACTACGCCGTGCGGTTCCTGCGCCACCACCCCCGCACCCGGCTGGTCAGCATCGACATCGGCGCCAACGACCTCTTCGTCTGCCAGCAGACGACGAGCGACAGCTGCACGGGGACGGACTTCGCGGCGACCGTGGCCCAGGTCCAGAAGAACCTCGACACGATCCTGTCCACGCTGCGGCACCGGGCGCACTACCGGCACCGTCTGGTCGTGGTGTCCTACTACTCCCTCGACTACGGGGACCCGGTCGGGACGGGAGGCATCCAGGCGCTCAACGCGGGACTCGCCCGTGCGGCGCAGGCCAACCGCGCGGTCGTGGCTGACGGCTTCGGGGCGTTCCAGAGGGCCGCGGCCTCCGCCGGTGGGGACGCGTGCGCAGCGGGGCTGATCATCGCGCTTCCCCAGGGCGGGTGCAACGTGCACCCGACCGCCCGCGGTCACCGCGTGCTGGCGAGGGCCGTCGCGCAGGTGGCTGGGCACCACCACCACCATCACCACCACCGCTGACCCTGCTCAGCTCAGCCGGCGGTGCCAGGCGAGTGCTGAGGAGTCGGTGAGCGAGGCGACCTGGTCGACCACGACCCGGAGCCGCGCGGTGTCGCTGTCGGCCGCCTCGAAGTCGGCGCGCAGGGCCGGCATCAGCTCGTCGGGCCCGTCGCGCCACAGCAGAGAGACCAGCTCGGTGACCAGCTGCCGCTGCCGCTCGAGCACCGCGACCCGGTCGTCGGCACGCATGACGTAGTGCGCCGCGACGCCCTTGAGCGCCGTCACCGCCAGCATCGTCGACCGGGGGACGACGAGGTCGGCGTGGTAGCGGACCAGCGGCCGGTCGGCGTACGTCGCCCGGGTCGCGTCGTGCACCTGGGCGCAGAACGAACCGATCAGGTCGCTGGTGAGGTCCTTCAGCGCCGACATCGCGCGCCGGCTCCCGTCGTAGGCGGCCGTCGGCCACGAGCCGACCTCTCGCAGCGTGCGCAGGGCCTGGTCGAGCTCGGCGTCCTCGACATCGGGGAGGTACCAGTCACGGACCGTCTGCCACACCCCGGCCCGGGCACCGGCGTCGTCGAGCCAGGCCAGGTCGACCTTGCCGGCCACGACGCCGTCCTCGAGGTCGTGCACGGAGTAGGCGACGTCGTCGGAGAGGTCCATCACCTGCGCCTCGACACAGCGCCTGACGTTCTCGGCGTCCTCGCGCATCCAGTCGAAGATCTCCCGGTCGTCGTCGTAGACGCCGAACTTGTAGCCACCTCCTCCGGAGTCACCGGCCGTCGAGGTGCCGGGCAGGGCCGCGGAGCGGCTCCAGGGGTACTTCGTGCTGGCGTCCAGGGTCGCCCGGGTGAGGTTGAGCCCGACCGAGCGGCCGGTCGCGTCGAGGGTCTTGGCCTCGAGCCGGGTCAACAGGCGGAACGTCTGCGCGTTGCCCTCGAACCCGCCGCAGGGGCCGCTCAGCTCGTCGAGCGCGCGCTCGCCGTTGTGTCCGAACGGCGGGTGCCCGAGGTCGTGGGCCAGCGCCGCGGTCTCCG
>JBDTXF010000058.1:0-10411 GCA_040006355.1 Nocardioidaceae bacterium
GCATGAGGAGCACCTCCTCGTGCTCGACGTGCACGCACTCGACCGGCCCGATGCCCTCGGGGAAGTCGAAGACCTCGGGCTCGCTGAACGGCTCGGTGGTGAACCAGCCCCCGTCCACGTCCGACCTGTCGCGCTCCCACACCACGGGAGGGTTCAGGCACTCCTCGATCGTGGTCCAGATCGAGAAGGACGGTGCGAAGTCGAGTCCCTCCACGGTGAGGTTCGCACCGTCGCGCACCCCCAGCTCGTCGATCTCGCTGAACAGGTGGTCCGCGGCATAGCGAGCGAAGACGTCGGAGAGCCCCGGCTCGACGCCCATCCCGCACAGCGCCAGCCGCCCGGAGTCCCTCCAGGACGCCTCCTGGGCGAACTGCTCGTCGCCGAGCTTGACCCCCACCTGGGCGTACGGCGCGTCCGGATGCGGCCGGGACAGCGACATCGCCATGTCGAGGTAGTCCGCGCCGGCCGCGAACGCGCCGTCGAAGATCGGCATCACGAACCGCGGGTCGACGGCGTTCATCACGTGGGTGATCCGGTGCTCACCGATGAGCGCGGCCACGGACTCGGCCGACGAGGCGTCGACCCGGGCGGCCACGAAGCGCGGGTCGACGGCGGCGGCGGTCTCGGCGCGGGCGAGGTCGTAGTCGGTGATCACGACCTGCTCGAAGAAGTCACGTCGCGCGGCGATCGCGGCGAAGGCGGCACCCACGCCACCCGCCCCCACCAGCAGGATCCTCATGACCCGATGTAGGACATCACGTGCTTGATCTGCGTGTAGTCCTCCAGGCCGTACATCGAGAGGTCCTTGCCGTAGCCCGACTGCTTGAAGCCACCGTGCGGCATCTCGGCGACGAACGGGATGTGGGTGTTGATCCACACGCAGCCGAAGTCCGGGCGCTTGGCCATCCGCATCACGCGGCCGTGGTCCTTGGTCCAGACCGGCGAGGACGGGCCGTGCTTCACGCCGTTGGCCCGGCGCAGCGCCTCCTCCTCGTCGGAGGACCTCAGGACGGTGATCACCGGCCCGAAGATCTCGTCCTGGGTCACCTCGTCGTCCTGCCGCAGCCCGGAGACGACGGTCGGGGAGTAGAAGAAGCCCCGGTCACCCTGGCGGGCACCGCCGGCGTCGATGCGCGCGTGGTCGGGCAGCCGGTCGACCATCCCGCTCACCCGGTCGAGCTGGCTCTGGCTGTTCAGCGCGCCGTAGAGCACGTCCTCGTCGGGGGCGCCCGTCCTGGTGTTCCTGGCCTGCTCGGTCAGCGCGGCCACGAAGTCGTCGTGCACACCCGGGCCGGCCAGCACGCGGGTCGCGGCCGTGCAGTCCTGTCCGGCGTTGAAGTAGCCGGCTGCCGCGATCCCCTCGGCGGCCGCCTCGACGTCGGCGTCGTCGAAGACGATGACGGGGGCCTTGCCGCCGAGCTCGAGGTGCGCGCGCTTGACCTGCGTGGCCGCGGAGGTGGCCACCTCGATGCCGGCGCGCACCGAGCCGGTGATCGAGACCATCTGGGGCGTCGGGTGCTCGACCAGGGCGCGACCGGTGTCCCGGTCGCCGCAGACCACGTTGAACACACCTGGCGGCAGGAACTCCTGGGCCAGCTCCGCGAAGGGCGTGGTCGAGATGCTCGAGGTGTGGTCCTTGAGGTACTCGGCACTGCCCCGGCCCTCGAGCACTCGCGCGGCGCCCGCGAAGAAGCGGATCTGGTCGACACAGGGCGGGAGCTCCTCGCCGGCGGTCATCGCGATCGGCTTGCCGGTGTCGGTCGACTCGACTCGGACGAGCTCGTCGGGCCACTCCTCCGGCGTATCGGCGATCCGCAGCAGCGCCCGCTGCCGCTCGGTGGGGGTGGTCTCGCCCCAGGCGTCGAACGCCGCGTCGGCGGCGTCCGCCGACTCGCCGTTCACGATGTTGCGGAACCTCAGGTCGGCCATGCGCCGAAGCCTAGACGAGCCGTCAACGCATTCGACAGCCGAACCGACCGGCGAATGTCGAAATCCTCTCCCGGAGGACGGGAGGGCACCGGGGTCAGTAGCCGACGGGCTTCTTCGCGACGTAGAGCCAGCGGTGGAACAACCCGCCGAGGTGCCGGCCCGAGACCCGCTCGGCGAGGGCGATGAACGCCGAGGTGTCGGTCGAGCGGCCCCTCTCGGTGGCCGCCCATCGGTGTAGGACGGCCAGGAAGTCCGGGGTGCCGATCCGGGCCCGCAGCGCCTGCAGCGTCATCCCGCCACGGACGTAGACCGGGGCACCGAAGAGGTCGGCGGGGTCGCTGAACCGCGCCGGCGCCGGACTCCAGAGGGCGTCGCCCGCCGGGTGGGAGTCATACCTCTCCTGGAACGCCGCCTGGGTGCTGGGGCCGCCGTGCGCGGCCGCCCACAGGTCCTCGGCATAGCTGGCGAACCCCTCGTTGAGCCAGATGTCCTCCCAGGAGCGGGGCGTCACCGAGTCGCCGTACCACTGGTGCGCCAGCTCGTGGACCAGGGTCGAGGTGTCCGGGACCCCGTCGAAGACCGGCCGGTTCTGGGTCTCGAGGGCGTAGCCGACGCCGAGGTCCTTGACCACGATGCCGACGCTGGTGAACGGGTAGCGACCGAAGCGTCGCTCCTCGAAGCGGACGATCCTCGGGATCAGCCGCCTCTGCGCGGCCAGGGAGCCGTACTTGGCCTGCACGAAGCTCCACACCGGCAGCCTGCGGCCGCTCGTGGTCCGCATCGTCGAGTGGTAGACGTGGTAGCGGCCGATCGAGATCATCGCGAGGTACGTCGCCATCGGGCGGGTCTGCTCCCAGCGCCAGGTGGTGCGGGCACCGTGTCGGCGACGCGACACCAGGTCGCCGTTGGCGGCCACCGCGAGGGTCGACGGCACCGTGATCCGCATCGAGAAGGTGGCCTTGTCCCGGGGGGTGTTGTTGTCGGGGAACCAGGTCGCCGCCCCCACCGGCTCGCTGACCACGGTGGCTCCGTCCCGGGTCGGCACCCAGCCGTCGGAGGCACCGTCGGGGTCGGTGTGGGTGACCGGAGTGCCGGCATAGCGGACCACCGTGGTGAACCGGCCGGAGACCGGCCTGCGTGGGGTGACCACGAGCTTGTCGTCGTGCCGGCTGAAGGTCGCCGCCCGCCCGTCCACGACCGCCGAGGACACCGTGAGCCCCTCCAGGTCGAGGGAGAACGACGAGAGCGGGCGGGTGGCGCGCGCGGTCATCGTGCTCGCGGCCACGATCCTCTTGCCGGCCGCGAAGTAGCCGAGCCGCACGTCGTAGTGGAGTGCGTGGTAGCCGGTGTTGCCGATCGTCGGGAACAGGCTGTCACCGACGGACTCGCCTCCCGGAGCCGGCTGCCCCGCCTGGGCGGCACCGGCCGAGACCACTCCCGCCGGCAGGACGAGGGCTGCGACAGTGATTCCGAGGGCGGCGCGGGTGGCGGGGCGGCGGGCGGGGCGGGAGAGCGGCACAGGTGGGTCCTTCGGTCCGAGGCACGACGTACAAGGAGTATGACGGCTCTCTCTCAGCCGGTGTGCACCGGCAGCCCGTCGACGTAGGTCGCGACCACCCGCGTCGAGCCGATGTCGGCGGGGTCACCCGCGATCGGGTCCCGGTCCAGGACCGCGAGGTCGGCGAGCATGCCGGTGGCGAGCAGCCCGGTGTCGTCGAGGTGGTTCACGTAGGCAGACCCGCTGGTGTAGGCCGCGAACGCCTGCTCCACGCCCAGCGCCTCCCGCGGGAGCAGCGGGTCCGCGCTCCCGCCGGGCGCCACCCGGTTGACCGCGACGTGGATCGCGGCCAGCGGGTCCGGGGTGCTGACCGGCCAGTCGCTGCCTGCGGCGAGCCGGGCACCGGCCCGGGCCAGCGAGGCGAACGGGTACTGCCAGTCGGCGAGCTCCGCGTCGATGAACGGCAGGGTCATCTCGGTCATCGCCTCGTCGTTGACCGCCCAGAGCGTCTGCATGTTGGCCGTCACGTCGAGGGCCGCGAAGCGCGGCCGGTCCGCGGGTGCCACCACCTGGAGGTGCGCGACGTGGTGCCGCCACCGCGAGGGACCGTTGACCTCGCGGGCCCGGGCGAACGCGTCGAGGCTCTCGGTGACGGCCCGGTCGCCGATCGCGTGCACATGCACCTGGAAGCCCTCGGCGTCCAGGCGCGTCACCGCCTCCGACAGCACCGCCGGGTCGAGGAAGGACAGCCCGTCGTTGTGGGTGTGCCCGCCGCAGCCGTCGCGGTAGGGCCGTGACATCGCCGCGGTGTGGTTCTCCACGACGCCGTCCTGCATGACCTTGACCGACCCCGCGGACAGCCGGCCCCGCGACAGGGCGGCGCGCCGCTCGAGCAGCCCGTCCACCTGGTCGAGACCCCGGTCGCGCCGCCACCACAGGGCACCGCGGACCCGGGCGGTCAGGGTCCCGTCGTCGACGGCCCGCAGGTAAGCCGTCGCCGGATCCCCGTTGCCGGCGTAGTCCCCGAGGATCGCGTCCTGCCAGGCGGTGACGCCGAGCGAGTGCAGGTAGGACTGGGCGAGCGCGAGGCCCGCGTCGTTCTCGTCGTCGCCGGTGACCGGCACGAGGCGCTGGACCAGCCCCATCGCGCCCTCGTGCAAGCCGCCCGTCGGCACCCCGTCGGCATCGCGCTCGATGCGGCCGTCGGCCGGGTCGGGGGTGTCCCGGTCGATGCCGGCCAGGCGCAGCGCGGCGCTGCTCACCCAGGCGCCGTGGTGGTCCCGGTTCGGGAGGAAGACCAGCCGGTCCCCCACCGCGGCGTCGAGGTCCGCGGCGAGCGGACCCGCCGGGCCGAAGGCGGGCATCGCCCAGCCGCCGCCCAGGACCCAGTCCCGGTCCGGGTGCGCCGAGACGTGGTCCCGCACGGCGGCGAGGTACTCCGCACGCGTGCCGAGCGCGCTGAGGTCGCAGCGGAGCCGCTCGACCCCGGCCTGCACCGGATGCACATGGGCGTCCTGGAAGCCCGGCATCACCAGCCCCCCGGCGAGGTCCACCACCTCGGAGCCGCGCGCGACGTACGACGGCAGGTCGGGCTCGGGCACCACCGCGACCACCCGGCCGTCCGCGACGACCAGGCCGTGTCGGGGGAGGTGCGAGCGGCCGTCGAAGACGTGGCCGTTGACGAAGACCTGCAGGGGCGTGGGCACGGGAGCAGTCTGCCTTCGGAATCAGTCGCCGCGCCAGTGACGGACCCGCGAGCCGGTGAGACTCGTTGCGTCAGAACGACGGATCCGCTTGCCTGGACCCGGTCCCGACCGGCACCATGGACGCATCCACCGACGAGGAGAACCCCGATGACCACCGAGTCTGTACCGCCGCTCGACGACGAGACCTACGCCGGCCTCCAGAAGTCCGCGCGCGAGCACCTCTGGATGCACTTCACCCGCATGTCGAGCTATGACCACGCCGACGTCCCGATCATCGTCAAGGGCGACGGCGCCTACGTGTGGGACGCCAAGGGCCGCAAGTACCTCGACGCCCTCGCCGGCCTGTTCGTGAGCCAGGTCGGGCACGGCCGCCGGGAGCTGGCCGAGGCGGCGGCCAAGCAGGCCGGCGAGCTGGCCTTCTTCCCGCTGTGGTCCTACGCCCACCCCAACGCGATCACGCTGGCAGAGCGGATCGCCAACTACGCCCCGGGCGACCTCAACCGGGTGTTCTTCACCAGCGGCGGCGGCGAGGCCGTCGAGACCGCGTGGAAGCTGGCCAAGAACTACTTCAAGCTCGTCGGCAAGCCGATGAAGCACAAGGTGATCAGCCGCTCGGTCGCCTACCACGGCACCACCCAGGGCGCCCTGTCGATCACCGGGCTGCCCGCGCTCAAGGCGGTCTTCGAGCCGCTGGTCCCTTCGACGTTCCGGGTGCCCAACACCAACTTCTACCGTGCGCCCCAGCACGGCGACGACCTCGAGGCGTTCGGCCGCTGGGCTGCCGACCAGATCGAGGTGGTCATCGAGGACGAGGGTCCCGAGACGGTGGCCGCGGTGTTCCTCGAGCCGGTGCAGAACGCCGGCGGCTGCTTCCCGCCCCCGCCCGGCTACTTCGCTCGGGTCCGCGAGATCTGCGACAGGCACGACGTGCTGCTGGTCAGCGACGAGGTGATCTGCGCCTTCGGTCGGCTGGGGCACATGTTCGGCGCCGAGCGCTACGGCTACCAGCCGGACATGATCACCTGCGCGAAGGGGCTGACGTCCGGCTACGCACCGCTCGGCGCGATGATCGCCTCCGACCGGCTGATGGACCCCTTCTTGAAGGGGTCGGAGTCCTTCGCCCACGGCTACACCTTCGGCGGCCACCCGGTCTCCACGGCGGTGGCCAACGCGAACCTCGACATCTTCGAGCGCGAGGGCCTCAACCGGCACGTGCTGGAGAACCAGGACGCCTTCCGGGCGACGCTCGAGAAGCTGACGGACCTGCCGATCGTGGGCGACGTGCGCGGCGACGGCTTCTTCTACGGCATCGAGCTGGTCAAGGACAAGGCCACCAAGGAGACGTTCGACGAGGTCGAGTCCGAGAAGCTGCTGCGCGGCTTCCTGTCCAAGGCGCTCTACGACTCCGGGCTCTACTGCCGCGCCGACGACCGCGGCGACCCGGTGATCCAGCTCTCTCCCCCGCTGATCTGCGACCAGTCGCACTTCGACGAGATGGAGCAGAAGCTCCGCTCGGTGCTCGAGGAGGCGTGGACCAAGCTCTGAGCCTCGCTCAGTCGCCCACGGCCTCGATGCCGCGGGTGACCAGCAGGGCGTCGGGCACGCCGACGACCGCGTCGTCCTTGCCGGGGTAGTCGAACCGGGACAGGAAGTAGCGCATCGCCTCCAGGCGGGCGCGCTTCTTGTCGTTGCTCTTGATCGTCATCCACGGCGCGCTGTCGGTGTCGGTGCGCAGCAGCATCTGCTCCTTGGCCCGCGTGTAGGCGTCCCACTTGTCGAGCGACTCGAGGTCCATCGGGGACAGCTTCCACTGCCGCACGGGGTCGACCTGGCGGATGATGAACCGGGTGCGCTGCTCGGACCCGGTGACCGAGAACCAGAGCTTGGTCACCGTGATGCCGCTCTCGACGAGCATCCGCTCGAACAGCGTGACCTGGTTGAAGAACTGCTCGACGTCCTCGTCGGTGGCGAACCCCATGACCCGCTCGACCCCGGCGCGGTTGTACCAGGACCTGTCGAACAGCACCATCTCCCCCGAGGTCGGCAGGTGTGAGACGTAGCGCTGGAAGTACCACTGGTGCAGCTCGCGGTCGCTGGGCTTGGACAGCGCTACGGCCCGGGCGTAGCGAGGGTTGAGGTGCTCCATGAACCGCTTGATGGTGCCTCCCTTGCCCGCGGCGTCGCGGCCCTCGAAGATCAGCACGTGCTTGCCGCCGGTGTCCTCGGTCCAGTTCTGGAACTTCAGCAGCTCGACCTGCAGCAGGTACTTCTGCTCGTCGTAGACGTCACGGTCCAGTCGCTCGTCGTAGGGGTAGTTCTCCCTCCACGTGTCGACGGCCTGCCCCGAGGCGTCGATGAGGACGGGGTCGTCGTCGTGGTCCTCGCCGACCGTGTGACCCTCGATGTGCAGCCGGTCGATGTACTCCCTGACGTTGTCGAACATGTCGCGCAGGCTAGCCCCTGCCGGTGAACATCCGGGAGCGAGGGGCGGAAGACCTCGAGCACGCCGCCCATCACGCTCACGAGTCGAAGCCGAGACCCGCCGCGTCGAGCCCGCGCAGCCACAGGTTGCGCCGGCCGCCGTGGACGTCCGCCCGCCCCAGCGACCAGCGAGTCAGCTGGACACCGGCGTAGCGCAGCGGCTCCGGAGGAAACGGCACCGGCCTCCGGCGCACCATGGACAGCGCGGTCCGCTCGGTGTCCGCCCCGGCCAGCAGGTCCAGGGCGACGTCCGCGCCGAAGCGGGTCGCTGCGACACCCAGCCCGGTGTAGCCGAGCGCGTAGGCGACCCGCCCGCGGTGGGCCGTGCCGAAGAACGCCGTGAACCGCGTGGAGGTGTCGATGACGCCCGCCCAGCGGTGCGTGAACCGCAGCCCCTCGAGCTGGGGGAAGGTCGCGAAGAAGTGCTCGGCGAGCCGCTGATGGGTGGCGCCGTGCTGCTCGAGGCCCCGGTCGATGCGGCTCCCATAGTGGTAGACCGCGTCGTAGCCACCCCACAGGATCCGGTCGTCGCGGGTCAGCCTGTAGTAGTGGAACATGTTCGAGGCGTCGCCGACCCCCTGCCGGTGCGCCCATCCGACCGAGGCCCTCTGCTCGGCCGACAGCGGCTCGGTCATCAGCACGTAGTCATAGACCGGCACCGTCATCAGCCGCAGCCGGCGCAGCAGCGACGGGAAGGCGTTGGTGCCGAGCACCACCCGGCCGGCACGCACCTCGCCGTCCGCGGTCCTCACCGCCAGCGCATCCCCGTGCTCCTCGAGGGCACCGGCTGCGGTCCCCTCGTAGATCCGCACCCCGCTGTCCAGGGCCGCCTGCCGCAGCCCCCATGCCAGCCGGGCCGGCTCGACCATCGCGGCGCCGTCGTGCTCCCACAGCCCCGCGACGTACGTCGGGGAGTGCACCTGCGCACGCACCTGTGCGGTGTCTAGCAGGCTCACGTCGTGCCCGGCGGCCCTCAGCGCCGCGGCCAGCTCGGCGAGCTCCTCGGCCTCGTGCGGGGCCGAGGCGACGCTGAGCTCGCCGGTCTCCTCCCACGCGCAGTCGATGCCGTGGCGGGCGACCGTCTCGGCGATGCTCCCGAGGTTCTCGGCGCCCAGGCGCTCCAGGGTCGGCATCTCCGCGGGCCAGCGCTCCATGCCGTTGCCGAAGCCGTGGGTGAGGCTGGCGGAGGCGAAGCCCCCGTTGCGTCCGCTGGCCTGGTCGCCGCAGTGCCCGGCCTCGAGCAGCACCACGTCGGTCGAGGGGTCACGCTCCTTGGCGCGCAGCGCCGCCCACAGGCCGGTGTAGCCGCCGCCCACCACGACCAGGTCGGCGGTCTCCGGCCCGTGCAGCGCCTCCAGTGCGACCGGCCGCGCCGGGTCCTCTAGCCAGTGGACCGTCGGTGAGGCGTCGGCGAGCGCACGTGCTGGCCAGTCGGCGCTCACGGTCAGGCCGGTCGACGCCGCTGGAACACACTGCCGCCGAGCACCAGGCAGAGGGCGACGACGAACATCACGGTCCCGATCACGTTCACCTGCGGGGGGATACCGCGCTGGGCGGCACCCCAGACGTACATCGGGAAGGTGATCGTGTTGCCGTGGTTGAAGTTGGTCACGATGAAGTCGTCGAACGAGAGCGAGAAGCTCAGCAGGGCTGCCGCCAGGATGCCGGGAAAGACCAGGGGGAAGGTGATCCGCCAGAAGGTCTGCCACTCGTTGGCGTAGAGATCCATCGCCGCCTGCTCCATCGACGAGTCCAGCCCCGCCAGCCGCGCCTTCACGGTCACGACCACGAACGAGAGACAGAACATGATGTGCGCGACCAGGATGGACCAGAAGCCCAGCTTCCCCGAGAGCCCCGCGCTGGAGAAGAGCGCCAGCAGCGAGGAGCCCATCACCACCTCGGGCGTCGCCATCGGCAGGAAGATCAGCAGGCTGGTCGCCGCCCGCCCGCGGAACCTGTGACGCACGAGGGCGAATGCCACAAGGGTGCCGAGCAGGGTTGCCCCCACGGTCGCCAGGAAGCCGATCTGCAGGCTCTTCGCCACGGCGTCGCACATGCCACTCGGCTCGCACGGATGTGTCCAGTTGTCCAACGTGAACCCGTCGAACTCATACGACAGCCGGCTCGCCGGCTGGTTGAAGGACATCAGCAGCACGAAGAAGATCGGCAGGAACATGTAGACCAGGACGACGAAGGCGGCGGCCATCACCGCGTGCTCCCCGACCCATCGGCCCACGCGGGCCATCTCAGACCAGCTCCTCGGTGCCGGCCCGACGGACGTAGACCAGCACCATCACCACGATCACCAGCATCAGCACGACGGAGCAGGCCGCAGCGGCCGGGTAGTCGAGCTGGACGAGGAACAGGTTGTCGATGACGTTGCCGATCATGAACTGTCGAGGCGTGCCGAGCAGCTGGGCGTTGATGTAGTCACCGGCCGCCGGGATGAACGTCAGCAACGTCCCAGCGACCAGACCCGGCATCGACAGCGGCAGGGTGACCTTGCGGAACGACGTGAAGGCGTTGGCGTACAGGTCGCTGCTCGCCTCGATCAGCCGCAGGTCGATCTTCTCCAGGCTGGCATAGAGCGGCAGCACCATGAACGGCAGGAAGTTGTAGGTCAGGCCGGTCACCACCGCGACGGACGTGGCGAGCAGTCGTCCGCCGGGGCCTAGGAGGTGCACTGCCTGCAGGGCGCTCACGACGGCCCCGTTGTCGGAGAGAATCGACTTCCAGGCGAGGGTGCGGACCAGGAAGCTGGTGAAGAACGGTGCGATCACCATGACCAGCATCAGGT
>JBDTXF010000059.1:0-10273 GCA_040006355.1 Nocardioidaceae bacterium
AACCTGAAGTCGGTGAAGACGGTCTTGAAGCTCTGGACCCCACCGAAGGTGACCTCGGGCTGCAGCGCGGTCGGTGGAGTCTGCAGCGCCGTGATGAGCGCGTTGACGATCGGGATCACCCCGGCGACCAGGAGCAGCAGGACGTAGGGCGCCATCAGCGTCCAGGCGCCCCTGGTCTCCCCGCGCCCCACCGGGACGACGTGCTCCCTGCGCCGGCGGGGGCGGGCTGGGCGGCCCGCCCCCGCCGACGTCGCCGAGTCTGGCTCGGCCGACGTCTGAGCTGTCACCGGGTCACTTCGTGGAGACGGTGTAGCCGACGGACTTGGCCTGGTTGACCAGGTCCGAGCCGAACGCCTTCCACGCGTCGTCGAAGCTCTTGCCGCTGGTCAGCGCCGGGGTGACCGTCTCGGTCCAGACGCTGCCGGTGTTGTAGAGCATGTAGGCGTGGTGGTCAGGGACCAAGGAGAGCGCGGTCTTCGCGGCATCGAACGTGGTCGAGTTGTCGGCGAAGTAGTTCTGCTTGGCCTGCTTGGCGATCCAGGCGTCCTGGACCGGTCCGTAGCCGGGGAGCCCCGTGCTCAGGTCAACCTGCCAGCGGGGGTCGGTCCCCACGAACTTCATGAAGGTGAGGGTGTTCGCCAGCTCCTTGCCCTTGATGTGGCTGGACGCTCCCCACAGGCCGCCACCCTCGTCGCCGGTGGAGGGCTTGGAGTCGCCCTTCCAGGTCAGCGGCGCGACGGCCGTCATCTGGCCGGCCGGGATCTTCCAGGTCTGCCGGAACAGGTAGTCGCCCCACCACACGGCGCCGGGGCTCATCACCATGTCCTTGCCGGTCTTGGTGGCGTCGGCATCGAAGATGCCCAGGCTGGACAGTGACTTGCCGGCGACCATCGTGGACAGCAGGTCCTTGGCCCGGGTGCAGGTCGGGTCGTCCAGCGCGATCCGGACCGCCGTCGCGGACGTCTTGTCGTTCGTCGGGCACCCGCTCGCCCACAGATAGCGATCGGGCGCGTAGGCGTCGCCGGTGAAGCCGGAGACCTTGCCGGGGTGCTCCTTGGCGATCTTGACCGACAGCGTCGCGTAGTCCTCCCACGTGGTGGGGACGGCGTAGCCGTTGGCCTTGAAGAACTTCGCGTTGTACCAGAACACGTCGGGAGCCGCGTCGTTGCGCAGGCACTCGATCCGGCCGGCGTTGCTGCAAGGTGCGATGACCGCGGAGTCGTAGCCGGAGAGGGTGTCCTTCATGATCGTGGACAGGTCGGCGGTGTACTTCACCTGCGGGCTGGACGCCCAGGCGATGTCGTCGTTGGACGGGAAGAAGATCGCGTCCGGCCAGCCCTTCTTGGCCTGGTTGAACTGCGAGAACTGCTGCTGCAGGCCCTTGCCCCCGACGGTGCCGTCGATCTGGTTGATCTTGACGTCGATCTTCGGGTAGGCCTTCTTGAACGCCTCCGCGGCGGGCACACGGGGCGGGTCCACCCAGACCGTGATGGCGCCACCGGAGTCGGTCTGGCTGCCGGTGCTGCCGCCACCACCCGACGACCCGCCACAGGCGCTCAGGGCCAGCATCGCGGCGGCCCCCGCGACTGCGACCAGCTGCCGCTGCCTGCGACGTGCGCTGACTGTCTTCATGGACTCTCCTTGATCGTCGTGTCCTCGCGGGGCCACCCCTGAGTGCTCAAACGTTAGCCCCGTGGCCCCCGCTGGTCAATCGTTTGACGTGACCACGGTCACGGATGTCGCGACGAACCTCAACGAGGCCGGCGGGTCGACTCGCGCACGATCAGCCGGGGCGGTGGCTCTGTGACCACGGCGTCGACCCCGCTGCCCTCCTGGAGGCGCTGGATCATCCCGCGGACCGCCGTGCGTCCGAGCTCGTAGAACGGCATCTTCACGGTGGTCAACGGAGGCCAGGTGTTCTCGGCGGTCCAGGAGTCGTGGACGCTGACCATCGACAGGTCGTCGGGGACCCGCAGACCCATCGCTCGCGCCTCCGCCAGCGCCCCGATCGCGGCGTTGACGTTGGCGACCATCACCGCCGTCGGGGGCGTGGGGGCACCCATGATCCTGCGCATCGCTGCGCGGCCCTGGTGGGGGAGGTAGCCGAGCTTGCTGACGTGGGCCGGGTCCACCCGCAGGCCGGCCGCCCTCATCGTCGCCCGGAAGCCCTGCAGCCGGCGCTGGGCGGTGAACGTCGCCGGCAGTCCGGTGATGGCGCCGATCCGCTGGTGCCCGAGGTCGAGCAGGTGCTGGGTCGCCACCCGGGCGCCGACCGCGTCGTCGAGCACCACCGAGCCGACGTGACCGTCCTGACGCGCGTTGATCATCGTCACCGGCGAGCCGGCCGTGAAGAGGGTCCGCAGCGCCGCCGGCTTCACCGCGTCGCCCAGCTGCACCATCACCCCGTCCACCCGGCCCTCGCCGATCAGCCGGCCGATCACGTCGCCGCCCGCGCGCACGGCGTCGGAGCGACCCAGAAGGAGCATGTAGCCGTGGTCGCGGACCTCGTCCTCGGCGCCGTCGATGAGGTCGGTGAACAAGGCGTTGGTCAGGTCGGGCATGACCAGTCCGATCACGTTGGTGCGCGCGGACTTCAGTGCCCGTCCGGCGAAGTTCGGCCGGTAGTCGAGCTCACGCGCGGCCACCACGATCCGCTCGCGCGTTCCCGGGCTGACCCGCGCCGAGGGGTGGTTGCTCAGCACCCGCGAGACCGCTGAGACCGACACCCCGGCCCGGGCAGCGACGTCGCCCAGGGTGGCCATCAGCGCACTCTAGCGGCACGCCGAGCCGCCGCAGCCAGGCCCGAGAGACCGCCCGGACCGCCGTCGTCCTGACCGAGCTTCGGGGCCGGCCGGTCACTCCTCAGACGGTGCCCGTCGAGCCGGATCGGGCTGCGGGTCGTGGTCAGGACCAGATCGTCGCCGTGCGTGGTCAGGCTTCCCGGTCGCACCACCTGCTGGGTCATACCGATCGCCTCGAAGCCGTCGTGGGCGAGCAGCTCCTCGAGGCCCAGGACCGGCGCAGACCCGATGCCGGCCCGGTCCAGGACACCGGTCCAGTGCCCGGTCCCCCGCGTGCGCAGCACGGAGCCGACGGACTCCACCTCGGGCGCTCCCACCACCTCGGCCAGCCGCCGAAGGTCCGTCGTGACCACCGCGAGGTGACCGTCCGCTGTGGCCAGCACGGCCCCACCCGCGGAGGGGGACGCGGCCAGGTCGGGGTTCAGCAGAGCGGTGAGCCGGTCCAGCTGCAGGTCCAGCATGCCCTCGAGAAGGCTGGTCTCGACCAGGCCGCCCTGGCCGGTCCGCGCCCGGCGGACGAGCAGGGCCGTCACGCCGAGGGCCAGGTGGCAGCTCATCAGGTGGTCGGCCAGGGACAGTCCGACCGGGACGGGGCGTCGGCCGGCGCCGCTCTGCCAGGCGAGTCCCGACACCGACTGGGCGAGCAGGTCCTGCCCCGGTCGGGAGCGCCACGGTCCGGAGCCGCCGTACCCGCTGGCACTGGCGTAGACGAGACCGGGGTTGGTGCGCCGCACGGTGGCCTCGTCGAGGCCGATGCGCTCCATCACGCCCGGGCGGAAGTTCTGGATCAGGACGTCCGCCCCGTCGACCAGCTCACGCACCCCGGCCAGGTCATGGGGTTCCTTCAGATCGGCGCTCAGGCCCTCCTTGTTGCGGTTCATCGCGTGGAAGCTGAGGGTGTCCCCGTCGGCGGTGCGGCCCGCGAAGGCCAGCGTCCGGCCGATCTCGCCGCCGTCGGGGCGCTCGACCTTGATCACCCGGGCGCCGAGGTCGGCGAGCCGCAGCGCGGCGACCGGGCCGGCCAGGAACTGGCTGAAGTCGAGGACCAGCACGCCCTCGAGGGGAAGGTCCTGCATGCTCTGCTCGGACTCCGTCCTGACCCTTGGCGGCGCGACCTGGTCAATCGTTTGATCCACAGGTTAGGGGCGGCTCACGCGAAGCACAACCAGCCGAACACGCAGCGCGCGGCTAGCGTCGCCACCACCACCACCACCGCCGGCAGCAGCCCCACCCCGAGGAGTCCACGTGAGCGCAGAGACCGCACCCGCCGCGACACCGACCCGTCGGCGCCACCCCGCCGAGCTGGCCGTGGAGCTCAAGCGGGCCCAGAGCGCGCAGCTCCGGGTGGCCGACGCCATCACCCGCTTCGCCGGCTCGATGCCCTTCGTCTACATCCACCTTGCGGGCTTCGCGGTGTGGATGCTGACCGTGGAGCGGAGCCCCTGGCCGACGCTGACGCTGGTCGTCTCCCTCGAGGCGATCTTCTTGTCCACGTTCGTGATGATCGGGCAGAACAGGCAGGCCAGCTACCAGCAGGCCAAGGCCGACCACGACTTCGTGGAGCAGGAGCTCGAGCTGAAGACCAACACCGAGCTGACCCGCCAGGTGCAGGCCATCGTCTCCGAGCTCGACCAGCGGCTGCGCTTCACCGGTCCCGGCAGCTCCACCGCCCAGGACGGCTAGGCCCGGACCACCACGACGGTGCAGTGGGCCAGCTCGACGACGTCGCGGCTGACCGAGGCGAACGTGCCGGCCCATCCGGTGCGGCCCCGTGACCCGACCACCACCGCCGACGCGCCGGCCGACAGGTCGACCAGCGCCTGGACGGGACCGGCGGAGGCCAGGTGACGCACCACCGTGACGTCCGGGTACTTCTCCGCGTAGCCCGCGAGGGACTCACTGAGGATCCGGTCGTGCTCGTCGATCTCCTGCACCCGCAGCTCATAGCTCGCCCAGTCCACGAGCCGGTCGCTGCTCACATAGCTGTGCACGACGACGAGGTCCACATCGGCGGTCGAGGCCAGCTCGAAGGCCAGCTCCAGGGCCGCCACCGACGCCTGTCCACCGTCCGTGCCGACCACGACGCTGCCGGTGATCACGTCCGGGCTCCCGGCGGGTGGGCGTACGACGGCCACGGGGCAGGTCGCGTGCGACACCAGGGCCGTGCTCACCGACCCGAGGAGCAGCGCCTTGACCGGGCCGAGCCCGCGGGTGCCGACCACCACCATCGAGGCTCGCTCGGACAGCTCGACCAGCGTGTCGCGCGGATCCTCCAGCGGGCTCAGCACCTGCATGTCGAGCCCGGGCGCCTCCTGCTCCAGGACACCGCGGGCATGGTCGGTGACGCGGAGCGCCCCGGCCAGCAGCACCCGGCTCTCCGTCTCCGCGTCGACGAACTCGGTGTGGGTGCGCACGTCGCCGGCGCCGTGGACGACCACCAAGGGCCGCCGCCGTTCCCCCGCGTAGTGGGCCGCCCACTCGAGGGCGGCGTCGCTGGAGACGGAGCCGTCGATGCCGACGACGACCGATCCTGTTCGCACAGTGCTGGTCAAGGAGGTGGTCACGGCGG
Organism: Nocardioidaceae bacterium; assembly: GCA_040006355.1. Taxonomy (GTDB): domain Bacteria; phylum Actinomycetota; class Actinomycetes; order Propionibacteriales; family Nocardioidaceae; genus Nocardioides_B. The sequence continues at coordinate 5,371 of JBDTXF010000059.1, forward strand.
TGGTCATGGCCCCACCGTGTCCCCCGGCGAGCGCCCGGGGAAGGGTCCCTCGGCACACCCGGCCGGGACCTTCGTCCCCTCCCGGGACGGGTGACCTTCGGCCCCCGGTTCGGGACCTGTGGCCCTACTGACCCCCGGTGCCTGCACCTAGCGTCAGCCGTGTCGGTCGCCTGCCGACCGGGTGGACGGACGAGCGAGGAGCTGAGCACCATGTGGAACGACTATGGGAACAGTGACCACCAGGGCTGGGGGATGATGAACGACGGCGGCGCCGGTGCCTGGGTCTCCCTCGTCCTGATGCTCGCGGTCCTCGTCGCACTGGTCGTCACCGCGGTCCTCGTGCTCCGGCACACCCGACCGGCTCTGCCGGGGGCCGGGCCGGCGGCGGTTCCGCCGGCTCAGCTGCTGCTCGACGAGCGCTTCGCCCGTGGCGAGATCGACGAGGACGAGTACAGGCACCGCCGGACCGTCCTGCTGGGGAGCTGACCGACGCCGATGGACGCCCTCGACCTCGCCCGGTGGCAGTTCGGCATCGTCACCGTCTACCACTTCCTCTTCGTCCCGGTCACCATCGGCCTCTCGGCGCTCGTCGCGGTCTGCGAGACCCTCTGGGTCCGCCGTGGCCATGACCACTGGCTGCGCCTCACGAAGTTCTTCGGCAAGCTGTTCCTCATCAACTTCGCGATCGGGGTGGCCACCGGCATCGTCCAGGAGTTCCAGTTCGGCATGAACTGGAGCGACTACTCGCGCTTCGTCGGGGACATCTTCGGGGCGCCGCTGGCCATCGAGGGCCTGGTGGCGTTCTTCTTGGAGTCGACGTTCCTGGGTCTGTGGATCTTCGGCTGGGACCGACTGCCACGCAAGGTCCACGCGGCGTGCATCTGGGCGGTGCACGTCGGCACCCTGCTCTCGGCGTACTTCATCCTGGCGGCGAACTCCTGGATGCAGCACCCGGTGGGCTACGCCTACAACCCGAAGACCGGCCGGGCCGAGCTCAACGACTTCGCGGCCGTGCTCTTCAACAAGGTGCAGCTGGTGACCTTCCCGCACACGGTGCTGGCGGCCTACATGACCGGTGCCGCCTTCATGCTGGGCGTCGCGCTGTGGCTGCAGGTGCGCACGTCCACCCCGGCGGACGACCGGACGATGTACGGCCGCGCCACTCGCCTGTCCGCCGTCGTCCTGCTGGTCGCGGGGCTCGGCGTCGCGGTTTCCGGGGACCTGCAGGGCAAGGTGATGACCGAGGTGCAGCCGATGAAGATGGCCGCCGCCGAGGCGCTCTACCACTCCGAGAAGCCGGCCTCCTTCTCGATCTTCACGATCGGCTCGCTGGACGGCAGCAAGGAGAAGTTCTCCGTCAAGGTCCCGGGCGTGCTGTCGTTCCTCGCCACCGGCAGCTGGAACGGCAAGGTCGAGGGCATCGACGAGCTGCGGGCGCGCTACCAGAAGACCTACGGCCGCGACCCGGGCGCGAAGTACTACGCCACCGGCGGCTACACACCTGTGATCCCGGTGACCTACTGGTCCTTCCGGGTGATGATCGGACTCGGCGTCGCCGGCGCGGGCCTGGGGGCCCTGGTGCTCTGGCGCACGCGGCGGGGTCGACTCCCGACCGGCCGCGGCTGGGTGCCGGTCGCCATCGCCATGCCCTTCCTGCCGCTGTTCGCGAACTCGTTCGGCTGGATCTTCACCGAGATGGGCCGACAACCGTGGTCCGTCTTCGGGCTGATGACGACCTCAAGCGCCGTCTCCCCCGGGGTCAGCACCGGTGAGGTGCTCACCTCCCTGGTCGCCTTCACCCTGCTGTACGGCGTCCTGGCGGTCGTCGAGATCGGGCTGATCCTGCGCACGGTGCGGGGCGGCTCGGCGCCCACTCCGATCGACGACCCCACGCTCGAGCCGGTGGACCGCCCGCTGGTCCACGCCTACTGAGGAGAACTGCCATGGAGCTCACCACGGTGTGGTTCGGCCTGATCGCGGTCCTCTGGATCGGCTACTTCTGCCTGGAGGGGTTCGACTTCGGGGTCGGCATGCTGCTGCCGGTGCTGGCCCGCGACGACACCGAGCGGCGGGTGATGATCAACACCGTCGGACCGGTCTGGGACGGCAACGAGGTCTGGGTCCTCGTCGCCGGGGGCGCGACCTTCGCGGCCTTCCCCGAGTGGTACGCCACCTTGTTCAGCGGCTTCTACCTGCCGCTGCTGCTGATCCTGCTCGCGCTGATCGTGCGCAACCTCGCCTTCGAGTACCGCGGCAAGCGCGACGAGGCGGCCTGGCGCGCGCGGTGGGACCTGATGCTCATCATCGGCTCCTTCGTTCCGGCCCTGCTGTGGGGCGTCGCCTTCGCCAACATCGTGCGGGGCGTGCCCATCAACGGCAGCAAGGAGTTCACCGGCAACCTGTTCACGCTGCTCAACCCCTACGGCCTGCTCGGCGGAGTGACCACACTGCTGCTCTTCCTGACCCACGGTGCGATCTTCCTGTCCCTCAAGACCGATGGCGAGATCCGGCACCGCGCGGGCGCCTTGGCCGTCCGCATCGGCGCGGTGACCGCCCTGGTCGCGGTCGTGTTCCTGGTGTGGACCCAGACCCTCACCGGCAACGCGGGATCCGCAGTGCTCTTCGTGGTGGCCGCCCTGGCCCTGGTGGCGGCGCTCCTGATGGAGCTGCGCGGCAGGGAGGGGTGGGCCTTCACCGGCACCATGGTGACGATCGCGGCTGCCGTGGCCGGGCTGTTCGCAGCTCTCTTCCCGGACGTCATGCCGTCCTCGACGAGCGTGGCCTTCTCACTGACGACCAGCAACGCGTCCGCCACGCAGTACACCCTCACTGTGATGACCTGGGTCGCCGTCATCTTCACCCCGATCGTGCTGGTCTACCAGGGGTGGACCTACTGGGTCTTCCGCAAGCGGATCTCCACCCACCACATCCCCGGTGGCAGGTCGGGGACACCGCCGATGCCCCAGAAGGTCACCGCCGGCCGATGAGACCGCTCGACCCGAGCATCGTCCGGCACCTACGACCGGCAACGCCGTCGATGGCCGGGCTGGTCGCCGCGAGCGTCGCGGCCAGCGGCCTGCTGATCGCGCAGGCGTTCGCCCTGACCCACCTGCTGGTCGCCCTGGCGCGCGGCGCGACTGCCGAGCTGCCGCTCGCCGCCGCGATGGTCGCAGGGGTCGTGGTGGCGCGGGCCGTGGTCGGCTACCTGGGCGACCTCTGCGCCGCGCACGCGTCGGCCACGGTCAGCCGGCACCTCCGGCGACGGCTCGTGCACGCGATGCTCGGCCTCTCCGCGCGCGAGTCGTCGAGCCGGCGGACCGGCGAGCTGTCGCTGCTCGCCACCCGCGGCGTGGCCGCGACCGAGCCCTACCTCACCCGCTACCTGCCCGCCCTGCTGCTCGCCGTCGTCCTGCCGCCGCTGACCGTGGTCGCGATCGCCACCCAGGACCTGCTGGCCGCTCTCATCGTGCTGCTCACCCTGCCGCTGGTCCCGCTCTTCGCCGTCCTGGTGGGGATGGCCACCCGGGACCGCGCCGACCGTCAGTGGGCGGCGCTGAGCGGACTGGCGGGACACTTCGTCGACGTGGTGAAGGGGTTGCCGACCCTGGTGGCGCACGGCCGCGCCGACGCCCAGAGCACGACCATCCGGCGGGTCACCGACCGGCACCGGGTCGCCACCTTGTCCACGCTCCGCCTCGCCTTCGCCTCCTCCGCGGTGCTGGAGCTGGTGGCGACCCTGTCGGTGGCCCTGGTCGCGGTGGTCGTCGGGCTGCGGCTCGCCACCGGCTCCCTGGACCTGGCCACGGCACTCGTGGTGCTGCTGCTCGCCCCCGAGGCGTACTGGCCGCTGCGCCGGGTCGGCGCGGAGTTCCACGCGGCCGCAGAGGGCACTGCGGCCTTCGCCGCCGCCGAGGAGATCGTCGCCGGCGTCCCCACACCGGTGGCGGCCGCCACGGGACCGGACAGGACCGCACCCTGGCCGGGTGTCTCGGTCTCGGGTCTGACGGTGCGCTACCCGGGGCGGACGGCGCCCGCGCTGGACCTCGCCGAGGACCTCGACCTCCCGGCCCGCGGGCTGGTCGCGGTCGTCGGCCCGTCCGGCAGCGGCAAGTCGACCCTGCTGGCGGCGCTGGCCGGAGAGCTCGTGCCGGACCGGGGCCGGATCGGCTCCGGCGACCTGCTGCTGGACGCGGACTCGGTGGACCGGTGGCGCGAGCAGGTGGCCTGGCTGCCCCAGCGTCCCTGGCTGACCAGCGGCTCGGTCCGCGACAACCTCACCCTCGCTCGAGCGGGCGTCGGCGACACCGAGCTGTGGGCGGCGCTGTCGCGGGTCGGGCTGCGCGAGGTGGTCGCCGGACTGCCCGGAGGTCTCTCGGCAACGGTCGGAGAGGACGGCGAGCGGCTCTCCGCCGGTCAGCGCGCACGGCTCGCCCTGGCCCGGGCGGTCGTCGCAGGACGACCGCTGGTGCTGGTCGACGAGCCGTCGGCCCACCTCGACCGGGACAGCGAGCAGGTCGTCGTGGAGACGCTGGTCTGGCTCGCGCACCGGTCGACCGTCGTGGTGGTGACCCACTCACCGGCCGTGATGACGTCGGCCTCCCGCGTCGTACGCCTCGCCGAGCCGGTCCTTCCCGAGCCCGCCCCGGCCGGCCCGGTCCCGGCCGAGCCGGTGCTGCGGGCGCAGTCCCGGGCACGCGTGCCGGCCGTGGCAGAGCCGAGCCCGCAGGGTGGCTCCGGGCGTGGGCGCTGGGCGCTCTCGGTGGCGCTCGGTGTGCTGGCGGCCGCGTCCGGGGTGGCCCTCACGGTCACCTCCGGCTGGCTGATCGCCCGGGCCTCCCAGCACCCGCCGATCCTGTTCCTGACGGTGGCCATCGTGGGCGTGCGGGCCTTCGGCATCGCCCGG
>JBDTXF010000060.1:0-10108 GCA_040006355.1 Nocardioidaceae bacterium
GCACGCGCGGCGTCAGGCCGATGATCTCGCTCGGCTCGTAGCCGGTCATCCGGGTGAAGGCGGGGTTGGCGTAGACGATCCGCGGTCCGCCGGAGGGCCCATCGAAGGGCTCGGCCTCGGTCACCAGGACCACGTCTGTGGCATGCACCACGATCGACTCGAACAGCCGGGCGAGCCCGGCTTGGGTGTCCGTCTCCACGATGCCGGCCGGCGCATTCCCCACGAGTCGTCCTGCCCGGTGCCCTAGTGGGAGCAGGCTGACCGCCGCACTCGCCGCTTCCCACGGTAAGGCTCCGTGATGGTCTTCGCCGGTGAAGTCCCGGACCGGTCGGCGCCGGTCACCCCAGGCCGGCGATGTCCAGCGCGCGGACCAGCACGAAGCCGGTGCCCGCTCCCAGCGCGAGCCCGAGGACGAGCATCAGGCTGACCGCCACGAAGAGCGACCACAGGATGTTGCGGCCGGCCTCCGTCCTTGCCGTGTGGATGCTCACGGCTCAGGCGAAGAAGCCGAGGGGCAACGGGTCGTGGTTGTCCAGGACGTTCTTGACCTCCTGGTAGTTGCGCAGCGTCTGCTGGTCGGTCTCCCTCCCGTAGCCGGACTGCTTGTAGCCACCGAAGCCGGCTCCCGCGGGATACTGGTTGTAGGTGTTGACCCACACGCGACCGGCCTTGATGTCCTGGCTGGCGGCGTAGGTGAGGTCGGTGTCGCGGCTCCAGACCCCGGAGCCGAGGCCGTAGATCGTGTCGTTGGCGATCCTGATCGCGTCGTCGTAGTGGTCGAAGGCGGCGACCGTGACCACGGGTCCGAAGATCTCCTCCTGGAACACCCGCATGTCGTTGGTGCCCTGGAACACCGTGGGCTCCACGAAGTAGCCACCCGCCAGCTCACCGGGCAGGTCCGCCAGGACCCCGCCGGCGAGGACCAGGCAGCCTTCGTCCGGTCCGAGCTTGAGGTAGCCGGAGATCTTCTCGACCTGGTCGGCGCTGTTCTGCGGCCCCATCTCGGTCTCGGTGTCGAGGGGGTCCCCGACCTTGATCCGCTTCACCCGAGCGACGGCGTCGTCGAGGAAGCCACCGGTCATCAGTCCGTCCTGCAGCAGGGCTCGCGAGGGGCACGAGCAGATCTCGCCCTTGTTGAGGGCGAACATCGCGAAGCCCTCGACCGCCTTGGTGTAGAAGTCGTCGTGGTGCGCAGCGACGTCGTCGAAGAACAGGTTCGGTGACTTGCCGCCGAGCTCCATGGTCGAGGGGATGATGTTCTTGATGGCGTACTGCATGATCTGGCGACCGGTCTCGGTCGACCCGGTGAAGGCGACCTTGCCGACCCCGTCGTGCTCCACGAGGTGCCGGCCGAGGACCGCTCCGCCGCCGTTGACGATGTTGAGGGTGCCCGGCGGCAGCAGGTCGCCGATCAGCTCCATCACGTAGAGCATCGAGATCGGGGTCGCACTGGCCGGCTTCAGGACCACCGTGTTGCCCGCGGCGAGCGCCGGGGCGAGCTTCCAGGCAGCCATCAGGATCGGGAAGTTCCACGGGATGATCTGCGCCACGACCCCGATCGGCTCGTAGAAGTGGTAGGAGACCAGATCGTTCGAGAGCTTCTTGATGGTGCCCTCCTGGGTGCGGATGGCAGCGGCGAAGTACCTGAAGTGGTCGATCGCCAGGGGGATGTCAGCTCCCAGCGTCTCCCGGACGGGCTTGCCGTTCTCCCACGACTCCATCACCGCGATCTGCTCGAGGTGCGCCTCGAGCCGGTCCGCGATCGCGTTCAGCACCGCTGCCCGGTCGCTCGTCGACGTGCGCGACCACGCGGGGAAGGCGGCCTGCGCGGAGGCGACGGCGAGGTCGATGTCCTCGACGGAGGAGCGTGGGTACTCCGCGATCGGCAGACCGGTCGCCGGCGCGAGGTCCTCGGCGTAGGCCCCCTTGGCCGGCGCGTGCCAGTCCCCGTCGATGAAGTTCGCGTAGCGGCTCTGCAGCGCCACGATGCTGCCCTCGGTGCCGGGATGGATGTACGTCGTCATGCGGTGTCCTTCGTTGAGCGTCTCGTCATGCGGTGCTGCCCGAGCGGTGCTTCCACCCAGCGTGGGAGCGGCCGGGTCGGGACAGGTAGTGCCGAAGGTCCCTCCGGGCGAGCCGATGGGCACTGTCGCACGCACCGTGCCGGTGCGAGGTTGGAGGAGTCCGCTCGTCCCCGCACACAAAGCACCAGGAGTTGCACCATGAGAGCAGCCGTCGTCTCGGCGTTCAACCGTCCCCTCGAGATCCTCGAGCGCGAGGTCCCGACCCCCGGGCCGGACCAGGTGCTCGTCCGGATGGAGGCCTGCGGGCTGTGCCACACCGACATCCACGCCGTGCACGGTGACTGGCCGGCCAAGCCCACGCTGCCCTTCGTCCCGGGACACGAGGGCATCGGCATCGTCGAGGGTCTCGGCGACGGAGTCGTCACGCCGCAGCTGGGGCAGCGGGTCGCCATCCCGTGGCTCGGGTATGCCTGCGGCGAGTGTCGCTTCTGCATCGACGGTCGCGAGACCCTGTGCGAGCGCCAGGAGAACAGCGGCTACTCGGTGGACGGCGCCTTCGCGGAGTACGCCCTGGCCAGTGCCCGGTTCGTGGTGCCGGTGCCCGAGGGGATCAGCCCGGTCGACGCGGCACCTCTCAGCTGTGCCGGGGTGACGACCTACAAGGCACTCAAGGTCGCGAACATCGTGCCCGCAGAGCGCGTCGCCGTCTTCGGCATCGGCGGCCTCGGTCACCTCGCCGTGCAGTACGCCCGCCTGATGGGCGCAGTCGTCGTGGCCGTCGACATCGAGCAGGAGAAGCTGGACCTGGCACGCACGCTCGGTGCCGACCAGCTGGTCAATGCGGCGACCGGCGACCCGGTGGAGGCCATCGTGGCCGCGGGTGGGGTCGACGTCGCGCTGGTGCTGGCCGCGAACCCTCGGGTCTTCGCCCAGGCGTTCGCCTCGCTGCGTCGCGGTGGACGGCTGGTCTGCGTGGCGATGCCGGCCGATGAGGCCACGATGAACCTGTCGATCTTCGACACGGTCATCAAGGGCATCTCGGTGATCGGCTCCATCGTCGGCACCCGGCAGGACGTGGCGGAGGTCTTCGCGCTGCACGCCGCCGGCCGGACCACGATCGTGTCCGAGAGCCGCAAGCTGGACGACGTGAACACCGCGATCGACGAGGTGCTCGCCGGCACCGTCCCGGCCCGCCTGGTGTTCGAGTTCTGAGTGTTCGAGCTCTGGTCAGTCGCCGCGCGGTCGGGCCGGGACGAGAAGCCCGACCGAGGGCCGGCGCATCACAGCCACTCCAGGAGCGTCGGACAGCCGGGGTCGTGCCACTCACGCACGACCTCGCACCCCTGGGAGTCCAGCATCACCGCCGAGCGCCGGTCGGGGCACTGCGGGCACGCCTCGACGACGTAGGCAGCCGGGTCGTAGTCGAGGAAGTGTGGACCGCGATCGACCGGGGTCACGAGCTCGGCCGGCGAGGAGGAGACGGCGGCACGAGACGCGTGAGGACGAGCATCGGGACTCCTGTCAGCGGATCACGTCTCAGCGCGGTCGGCGAGCCGTCGTCACATCACAGCCCGCAGCGCCGGTGCCGGGCCAGGGTCGAAAGGCCCGTGCCCGCCGCGAGAGGTCCCCTCAGGACCTTGGGCCCTGTCGCCGCGCCGCTGGGGCCGGACATCCTCGAAGGGACATCCCCGGCAGACGGAAGAAGGCCATCTCGTGAAGGCAGCACGTTTCCACGGCCCCAAGGACATCAGCATCTCCGACGTACCCGAGCCCGAGCTGCGAGCGGGGGCGGTGGCGATCGACATCGCCTGGTGCGGGATCTGCGGCACGGACCTGCACGAATATCTCGAGGGCCCGATCTTCATCCCCGCAAAAGGGCACCCGCACCCGCTCAGCCATGAGCAGGAGCCGGTCACGATGGGACACGAGTTCTCCGGGACGGTCAGCGCGTTGGGCGAGGGCGTGCGTGACCTCGCCATCGGCGACAGCGTGGTCGTCGAGCCGTACTTCGTCTGCGGCACCTGCGCCCCGTGCCTGGAGGGCCGCTACAACCTGTGCACCTCGATGGGGTTCATCGGGCTGGCCGGCGGGGGCGGTGGGCTCAGCGAGCGGATCGTGGTGGACCGGCGCTGGGTCCACGCCGTCGGGGACATCCCGTTGGACGAGGCGGCGCTCATCGAGCCGTTGTCGGTCGGGCACCACGCGTTCGTCCGCAGCGGGGCCACCGCCGGGAACGTCGCCTTCGTCGGTGGGGCGGGGCCGATCGGACTGCTGCTGGCGGCGGTGCTGAAGGCGGAGGGCCTGATCGTGATCGTCTCCGAGCTCAGCCAGGCACGCAAGGACAAGGCGCGCTCGACGGGGGTGGCCGACCACGTGCTCGACCCGAGCCAGGAGGACGTCGTCGCCCGCGTGCTCGAGCTGACCGGAGGCAACGGCGCCGACGTCTGCTTCGAGTGCTCGAGCGTCAACTCGGTCCTCGACCAGCTCCTCGCCGCCGTACGCCCCGGGGGCGTGGTCGTGAACGTCTCCATCTGGGGAGGCCCGGCAACCGTGGACATGCAGAAGCTGGTACTCAAGGAGATCGACCTGCGCGGCACGATCGCCTATGTCGGGGACCATCCGGCCACCATCAAGCTGGTGCAGGACGGCTTGGTCGACCTGGCGCCGTTCATCACGGCGAGGATCCCGTTGGACCGGCTGGTCGACGAAGGGCTCGACACGCTCATCCATCATAACGACACGGCGGTCAAGATCCTCGTCCACCCCTGACGATCTCGGCGCCGAAGAGGTGACCTTGGACCCTGCCGCTGCGACGTCACCTCGCACAGAGTGGGGTGATGACCTCTCTCGAGCACGGCTCCGTCGTCGTCGGCGTCGACGGCTCCACCAGCAGCGACGCGGCCGTGACCTGGGCCGCGCACCACGCCGCTGCCCGCCACCTGCCCCTCCTGCTCGTGCACGGGGCAGGTGAGCTGCACAGTGGCAGCGAGCTCCTCGGGCCCTCCGAGACGACCGAGGAGCTCCGGACCGTGGCGCGCGGTGTCACCGACCGCGCCATGGCGGTGCTCGACGCGCTCGGGCTCACCCTGGACATCGAGGTCTCCTCGCCGTTGCGCGACCCTCGCGAGGCGCTGCTCGACTGCGCCTCGGAAGCCTCGATCCTCGTGGTCGGCACCCGCGGGCTCGGCCCGCTGCGCATGCTGCTGCTCGGTGCGGTGAGCTCCGCCGTCGCGGCGCACGCCACCTGCCCGGTGGCCGTCGTGCGCACGCCGCACGGCCTCAAGGGGTCTGCTGCGCGGCACGTCGTGGTCGGCACCGACGGCGCGCCGGTGACCGCGGCGGCGCTGGAGTTCGCGTTCGACCTCGCGTCGTTCGAGGGACGCTCCCTGGACGTCGTGCACAGCTGGGCGGACCACGACACCTTCGTCGACCTCGGCAGCTATGAGGAGCGGCTCCAGCAGGAGGGCGACCACGAGCGGATGCTCGGGGAGGCCCTGGCCGGCTACGGCGAGAAGTTCCCCGACGTGGTCGTGGTGCGTCACCTGCCGGAGGCGAGCGCGACCGAGACCCTGCTGGCACTGTCGACGGACGCCTTCGCCGTCGTCGTCGGGACCCGCGGCCGGACCGGTGTCCGGGCGCTGCTGACGTCGGTGAGCAGAGACATCGTCGAGCGTGCTGCCTGCACGGCCATCGTGGTGCGGGCCTGAGCCGGCCGGTCGTCCGCCTCAGGTCGGCTCGGTCGCGTCCATCGGTGCGGTCCTGGCCGCCGGCACCCGCGGCTGCTGCTCGTCCGCGGGACCCGTCACCTCGACGGGACAGGCCGCGTCGCGCAGCAGCGCCCGGGTGACCGACCCCAGCCCGCCCACCAGGGGTACGTCGGCTCCGCCCCGGCCCAGCACCAGCCGGTCGGCGTCGACACAGGCAGCGAGCAGGGCCTCCGCCGGGGCGGCGTGGACCACCTGGAGCGACCAGGGCACGGACGTGCTGCCCAGTCCCCGCACGGCTCTCTCCAGGGAGCCGACGTAGTGCTCCCTCCACTCCGCGACGTCCGCCCGCCCGACGATCGCGTCGTCATAGGCGCTGTCCATCTGCCATCCGTGCACGATCCTCAGCCCGGCCCCCAGCACTGCGGCCCGCGCGAAGGCATGCGCCACCACGGGGAGGTCGTCGCCCGCGCGGTCGATCCCGACGACGACGCGGCGGTCCTGCTCGGGTGACGCCTCCCACGTGGCGGGGACCGTGATCGTGGTCGCCTGCGAGCGACCGGCCACCTCGGTGCTGATCGACCCCAGGATCACCCGCTGCAGCGTGGAGAAGGGTCGGCGCTCGAGCACCACGACGTCGGCGCCCCGGCTGAGCGCGACGAGTGTGGGGACCAGGGGACCGTGCGGCGTCATCGTCTCGATGCGAACGGCTCGGCGGGTGAGCTCCCGAGCCCTCAGCGCGGCCTGGTGGACCAGCAGCTCGTCGCGCTCCGCGGGCTCGTTCTCGACGACGTGCACGAGCAGGAGCGGAGCTGCGAGGCTCATCGCGTGGCGGCACGCGAACCGCAGCGCGGCGTCGTGGTCGTCCGCTGTTCCGAGTGCCACGAGCACAGGTCGCGGTGGCCCGGTCGTCATGGCGCTCGCAACGGTGACATAACGGCACGGTAGGAGCCTGCGACAGACCCCGGCCAGAGTCTTTCGGCGGCCGGGGACAGGACTTCCGTCCCTGTCCCGGGGGCTCGGGGCGTGGTGGGCTCGTGGAGCAACCACCTACTGAACGGAGCACTCCTCTCATGGACATCCTGGGCACCACGCTGCTGGTCGTGGTCGTGCTGGCTCTGCTGGTCCTGATGCTGGTCGTGAAGATCGTCAAGCAGTACGAGCAGGGGGTCGTCTTCCGGCTGGGCAGGGTCCTCGGTCCGCGCGAGCCCGGGATCAGGCTGCTGATCCCCGTCGTGGACGTGATGCACCGGGTGTCGATGCGGATCGTGACGATGCCGATCCAGTCCCAGGGCATCATCACCCGCGACAACGTCAGCGTGGACGTGTCGGCGGTGGCCTACTTCCGCGTCGTCGACACCGTGAAGTCCGTGGTCGCGATCGAGAACGTGCGCGCCGCGATCGACCAGATCGCCCAGACCACGCTGCGCAAGGTGGTCGGTCAGCACACGCTGGACGAGACGCTGTCGGAGACCGACCGGATCAACCTCGACATCCGCGAGATCCTCGACGTCACCACCGTCGAGTGGGGCGTCGAGGTCACGCTGGTGGAGCTCAAGGACATCCAGCTCCCCGACAGCATGAAGAGGGCGATGGCCCGTCAGGCCGAGGCCGAGCGGGAGAAGCGGGCCAAGATCATCAACGCGGAGGGAGAGTCGCTGGCCGCCGCCGCCCTGGGCCAGGCGTCCGACATCATGATGGAGCACCCGCTGGCGCTGCAGCTGCGCAACCTGCAGAGCCTGGTCGAGCTCGGCGTCGACAAGAACACGACCGTGGTCTTCCCGGCGCCGTTGATGACCACGATCGCCGAGCTCGGAGCCTTCCTGGCGCGTGAGAAGGAGGCCTCGGGCGGCAACGCCCCAGTGGCGCCGCTCCCGGTGCCGGTGGTCTCCGCGAACGCTGCGGCGGGTTCCGCGAAGCGGGCCTCGTGAGCGCACGGCCATGAGGATCAGGGCCGAACGGCCCTGGCCCCCTGCCGGCAGCACGGGAAGACTTCGACGCAGAGCGATGGCGTCCTCCCCGCTCCCCATCACCCGCCCGGGACCCCGGCGGACCCTTCTCACGACAGGGGTCATGCCATGCGGGTCTACACAGGTGTGTGGGTCGTCTGCTGGAGCGTCCTGGCCCTGCCGGCCATGCTCTTCGGCTTCGCATCTTGGACCGCCGACAGCACGACCGGCGTCTTCGCCCTGAGCGGGCTGCTCTGCGCGACCACGGTCGCCGTCCACGACCCGCGGCGGGGGGTGTCCCGGCGCAGGAGCCGGGACCTCGCGCTCGTCGCGGTCAGGCGGTGCCTGTTCGGGGGTGCGGTCGCCGTGGCCGTCAGCGTGGCCGCGTCCAGCCTCGGCACGCTGACCCTGCCGCTGCTGGTCATGGCGGGCGTCACCTCCCCCTGGCTCCTCGTCTGGGTCCTGGCACAGCTGCCGCGTCGTACGCCGCCGGCCGCGGCCACACCCCTCTCCCCGGACCCCGCCGACCGTCCTGCGCGGTCGGCTGAGGCGGCACCGGCTCCCGAGCACGTCCAGCTGTCGGCCTCGCACTGGGACACCTTCGTCCGCTCCCTGAGCGACCAGGAGCTCTGCTCGTCCTGGCGGGTGAGCTACACCTTCGTGGTCTCGGCATCCGCGACGGTGACCGGTGTCGAGCTGGTGAACCTGCGGCAGGCCTATCTCGACGAGCTGGAGCGACGGAACCCGCGAGGCGTCCAGGCCTGGCTGGCCCACGGTGCGCGAGCGGCAGGGGACCCGACACGCCATCTGGCAGCACGTCCCTACGACCGGCTCCCGCCGGTCTGAGTCGCGCTCAGGAGAGGACGGGGTCACGCTCCAGCCGGAGACGACCGCCGACGATCTCCTCGGCGACGTCGGACAGCGAGCGCTGGTGGGCGAAGGCGTAGCCGCGCATCCGGACCAGCGCGTCCACCAGCGGGATCTCGTGCTCGACCATCACCATGCCCTGTGCCTGGTAGATCTGTGCGCGCGACCCCAGGGAGCTGCCCAGACCGGGCTCGAGGGTGGTCCGGTGCCCGGGCGACCCGACGGACAGCAGGCTCTCGGTCGCTATCTCCGCGAACGCCAGCGCCAGGGCCAGGGCCAGCTCACTGAGCGACCTCGCCTCCTCGGAGTAGACGTCGAGGACCCCGAGCCGGACGGCGCCGACCTGCAGCGGGAACGCGAAGACCGCCCGGACGCCGTGGTCCAGGGCGGCGGCGCAGTAGCCGGGCCACCGTGGCTCGTTGACCAGGTCGGCGACGAGCACCGGTCGCCGGGAGGAGAAAGCCTCGTGGCAGGGGCCCTCGCCGGTGGTGAACTGCAGGTCGTCGAGGCGTGCGCTCCTCGGGTCCGAGCTCCCGGCAACGGCCTGGGCAGCCGGGTCGGAGCCCATCACGTTGACCGCGGCTCCGGACACGGAGAGCTCGACGACCAGGGTCCGGCACAGCCGCCCGAGCACGTCGGTGATGCCTGACTCGTGCTTGCCGGGGGCCGCGACCGCCATCGCCGCCAGCACCCGGGCTCGCAGCAGGCCACTGGGACGAAGTGCGCGGGTCGGGGGTGACGCCATGGCGACTTCCTCAAGGCTGTCGTGCTCGGGGGAGTAGACCTTGCCGGGGCCTCTCGCTCCACCGTACGCGCCTTGCACCCGGACAACAGGAGTACCGTGCGTTCCAGACGCTCCATCGAGCGCGCCGCCTGGACCCGTCGGCTCCTTCCGAGCACGGAGGCACCACCCATGCGCTGCTGGTCGTCGACCGTGAGCACCCCACGACACCGGAGCCTCCGGTGATCTCGACCGAGCAGCTGTCCTTCGTCTTCGCCGACGTGGTCGACTCGCTGGTCACGGACTTCGACCTGGTCGAGGTCCTGCACAACCTGACCACGCACGCCGCCGAGGTCAGCGGCGCCGCGGCCGTCGGTCTGCTGCTGGCCGACCAGCACGGCCACCTGCACTTCATGGCGGCCTCGACGCAGAGCGGACGCCTGCTCGAGCTCTTCCAGCTCCAGAACGACCAGGGGCCGTGCCTGGACTGCTTCCGGTCCCGCGAACCGGTCGTCAACTCCGATCTCGCCGAGGCCTCGGAGCGGTGGCCGCTCTTCGCGCCCCGCGCCATCGAGGCCGGGTTCCGCTCGGTGCACGCCTTCCCGATGCGGGTCAAGGACCGGGCGATCGGGGCGCTCAACATCTTCGGTCACGAGAACATCGAGTTCGAGCCGAGCGAGGTCCGACTGGTGCAGACGCTCGCGGACGTCGCCACCATCGCGATCCTGCAGGAGTCGGCGCTCGACCGGGTCGACTCGCTCACCGAGCAGCTGCAGGGTGCCCTCAACAGCCGGATGATCGTCGAGCAGGCCAAGGGGGCGGTGGCCCGGTGGCGCGGGGTCG
>JBDTXF010000061.1:0-10063 GCA_040006355.1 Nocardioidaceae bacterium
TACTCGATGTAGGGGCCGACGGTGGTGATCACCACGCGGGCGCGGGTGGCGATGTCGGCGAGCGAGGCCTCGTCGGTGACGTCGGCGTGCAGCAGGGACAGGTCCGCCAGGGCGGGGTCGACCGAGGCGAGCCTCTCGCGCACGGTCTCCAGCTTGGCCTGGCTGCGTCCTGCCAGCGCCCAGCGACAACCCTGCGGCGCGTGCTTCGCGAGGTAGTCCGCGGTCAGGCCTCCGGTGAAGCCGGTCGCCCCGAACAGCACGATGTCGAACTCTCGGGCGGATGCTTCGGTAGCCACTGCATCCTTGGGCACGCTCTGCGGCACCGGCACTCCTAGGTCGTCGGGAATCGAGCGCTCACTCTGCCAGGGGAAGCCTCCCTGCGGCATGCGCACGTCCTATCCTGGACCCCATGTGCCGCAACATCAGGACCCTGCACAACTTCGAGCCGCCCGCCACCACCGACGAGGTGCAGGCCGCCGCGCTGCAGTTCGTGCGCAAGGTGAGCGGGTCGACCCACCCGAGCCAAGCCAACCAGGAGGCGTTCGACCGGGCCGTCCTGGAGGTGACCGCCACGACGCGACGGCTCCTCGCGGAGCTGAGCACCACCGCGCCGCCCAAGGACCGCGAGGTCGAGGCCGCCAAGGCCCGGGCCCGCACCGCCGCCCGCTACGCCTGAGCCTCAGGCCGCCGGCGGCACATTGAGCAGGAACGCCCAGGCGCTGACGTTGAGGGTGTTCTCCCGACCGGCGAAGCCCTCGTCCGGGCTGTAGGCGTCCTCGTCGAAGGTCACGTCGGTGTCGTCGGCCGTCCCGCCGACCCCGTCCGGACCGACCCCGAAGAAGGACCCGAAGCTCTGGCCGCCGGCGTCCATCAGGTTGACCTTCGCGTTGGCGTTGTCGGTGTGGAAGCTGCCGATCAGGTGACCCGTCTCGTGCGCCACCAGGGTCCCGAGGGCGCGCCCGACGAAGGCGACCCGGTCGCTGCCGACGCCCAGGTAGGTGTTGAGCGAGTCATCGGCCCCCGGGGGTGCGCTGACCTCGTCGAGCAGCACCAGTGCCGACTCCTCGTGCGCATAGTTGCCCGGGTCCACCGACTGGCTGATGCCGATGGTGGGGATGCCGGACTGGTTGATCGTGCCGCCGACGACGACCCGGGAGACGTCGGGGTCGCCGAACAGGTCCGGGTCGTCGCGGCTGTTGAGCACCTCGACCTTGACGGACTTGTTGAGCCCTCTGGCCACCAGGGTCTCCGACAGGTCGTGCTTGACCGTCGCCACGGTCGCACTGATCACGGCGCTCTCGTCCGACGCGGACAGGCCCCACCGGCCCAGGAAGCTCCGCAGCGGCGACAGGGTGGAGACCCCGGGCCCCTGGAAGATGTTGGTGTTGATGCGTGCCCCGTCGAAGTCCAGGAAGATCGTCTGGGTCCTGGTCGTCGCGGTGCCGGGCTTGTAGGTCTCCAGCAGCAGCCGGTAGGCACTCTGGCCGTCCTCCGCGGACACGGCGTACCACCCGGGCTCCTCGGCGACGTAGGCGAACGTCGCACCTCCGCCCGGGAGCGGGCTCTGGGCCGGGTAGGACCCCGACGCGTCCTGCTGGGAGGCGACCATCCGGGTCCCGTCGGGCTTGGTCACCCGCACCGTGTGGGCACCACCGGTCAGGACGCCGCCGAGCAGCTGGCCGCTGTCGAGGTGCACCGCGTAGAAGTCCCGGTCCACGAGCCGCTCGGTGATCCGCAGCTTGTAGAAGCCCTCGGCACCCGCACCGGTCCCGCTGGCGGTGCGGAAGGGGTTCGCCGGGACGGAGCCACGGGGACTGAACCCCGCGACCATCACGAAGTAGTCCCCGGTGACGGTCGGGGAGTAGCTCAGCGCGCTGGTCGTGGTCCCGTCGTCGGCGTCGTCGTTGGACGCCACGATCCGGCCGGCCCTGGTGTAGACCACCAGCACGGTGTCGATCCGGCTGCCGATCGTGTCGGCGTCGATCCTCTGGCCGGCGGTGGCGTGGACCCCGAAGAAGTCGAAGTCGCCGTGGCGGTCCCGGGCCCGCCCGTGCGGGCCGTCGCCGATCCGGCTCGACAGGGTGAGGCGCTCCCGGTGCGGACCTATCCGGGTCGGGGTGGCACGCGGGATCGAGCCCTGGTCCTCCTTGGTCCCGCCGCGACGGACGGTGATCGCCTTGACGGCGAGCCGTCCCGTGGCCACGACCGCCTGGTATGGCTGCCCGACCCCGACGTCGGCGATCTGCTCCGCGGTGGACCAGGTGTCGTTCTCCCCGACGCTCGTCGGCGGCTCATGCTCCGCGTAGGCGACCGGGGTCGGCACAGCCGCACGCTGCAGCCGGCCCGCGCGGGTCGAGCGGGCGGCCACCCGGCGCGTGGCCTGGGACGCGCGACGGTGCCGCCAGTAGGACAGGTCCGGATGCACCCCTGCCGGCAGCTCGGCGAGCAGCGGGTCGGGTGCGCCGTAGCGACGCGTCCCGACCCGGACGGTCGGGCGGTGGACGTGCTTGGCTCCGAGCTGGAGCCCGGCCCGCAGCGTGAGGCGCTGGACAGTCGCGGCGTCGTCCCTCGCTGGTCGCGGCGCGCCGGTGGCACTCCCCGCGACCGCCGTCGCGGCCAGGACGAGGGCGGCGACCGATGACACGGACGCCCGCTGCAGTGGCTTCATGGACAGCTGTCCCTTCGACGTTGCGGGTCGTCGTACCCCCGGACGGGAGCCGTCAGGCACCCGGGTGCCCACCGCCCGATCGGCAGAAGGGGGTCAGTGGGCGAAGTCGACGACCTGCTCGTCGTCGTCGGCCCAATCGTCCACCAAAGCGACGATATCGGCCACCGATTCCACGATCTTTGTCGGCCGGTAGGGGAACCGCTCCACCTGCCCGGGCCTGGTCGAGCCGGTCATCACCAGGATCGTGCGCAGACCCGCCTCGAGACCGGAGACCACGTCGGTGTCCATCCGGTCCCCGACCATCACCGTGGTCTCGGAGTGCGCGTCGATGCGGTTGAGCGCGGACCGCATCATCAGGGGGTTGGGCTTCCCGACGAAGTAGGGCTCCACGCCGATGGCCTTGGTGATCAGCGCTGCCACCGAGCCGGTGGCCGGCAGCGGTCCGTTGACGCTCGGCCCGGACACGTCGGGATTGGTGGCGATGAAGCGCGCGCCCTTCTCGATCAGCCGGATGGCGGTGGTGATCGCCTCGAAGGAGTAGGTCCGGGTCTCCCCCAGCACCACGTAGTCCGGCTCGCGCTCGGTCATCACGTAGCCGATCTCGTGCAGGGCGGTGGTCAGCCCGGCCTCACCGATGACGTAGGCCGTGCCCTCCGGCCGCTGGTTGTCCAGGAATTGCGCGGTGGCCAGGGCGCTGGTCCAGATCGCGTCCTCGGGCACGTCGATCCCGGAGCGGTGCAGCCGGGCCTTCAGGTCGCGCGGGGTGAAGATCGAGTTGTTGGTCAGCAGCAGGAACGGCCGCCCGGTCGAGGTGAGCTTGGCGATGAAGTCCGCGGCCCCCGGGATCGGCTCCTCCTCGTGCACCAGCACGCCGTCCATGTCGGAGAGCCAGGCACGCACGGACCGCTGCGGGGCAGGGTGACGACCACTCATGGGTCCATGCTCGCACGACCCGGGGCCGCTCGAGCGTCCGCGAGAGCCTGCCGTCCGACCGCCGGTCTCGCTGCGGTGGCTGCCCGTCGGCCACCCAGGGGGGTCGTAGGCTGGCTCTCGATGACCGCGCTGCCCGTCCCCGACCGCCGGCCGGCGCCTGCCCCGGACCAGGACGCCACCGCGGTCCTCGACCTGCTCCGCTCGAGGCCGTTCGTCGCGCTGAGCGGGGCCGGGATGAGCACGGACTCCGGGATCCCGGACTACCGGGGCCCGAACTCCCCGGCCCGGATGCCGATGACCTGGTCGGAGTTCGTCTCCGGGCCCGAGGCGCAGCAGCGATACTGGGCGCGCTCCCACCTCGGCTGGTCCCGGATGCGGCGCGCGGAGCCCAACGCCGGACACCATGCCCTGGCCGAGATCGAGGCCGTGGGGCAACTGAGGATGCTGATCACCCAGAACGTCGACGGCCTGCACGAGAGCGCGGGCTCCCGGTCGGTCTGCGCGCTGCACGGCCGGATCTCCGACGTCGTCTGCCTGGGCTGCCGGACCCTGTCCACGCGCGCGGAGCTGCACCACCGGATGGCCGCGCTGAACCCCGGCTGGGGCGAGCGGCACGCCGACGTCGAGGTGCGTCCCGACGGCGACGTCGAGCTCGCCGAGACCGCCGGGTTCACGGTCCCCGGCTGCCTCTCCTGCGGCGGGGTGCTCAAGCCCGACGTGGTGTTCTTCGGTGAGAACGTCCCCAAGCCACGCGTGGAGCGCTGCTACGCCGCCGTCGAGGCCCTCGACCCGGACGCCGACGCCCTGCTGGTGCTCGGCTCCTCGCTGACCGTGATGTCCGGCTTCCGCTTCGTGCGGCACGCGACCAGGCGCGGCGTGCCCGTGGTGGTGGTCAACCGCGGGCCGACCCGGGCCGACGACCTCCCGGTCCTCAGGCTCGAGCACGGCACGACCGCGTTCCTCACCACCCTGCTCGCCGAGCTCAGGTGACGTCGCGGTGCGTGGACAGCCGCATGCCGAGCGCCGCAAGGACGACCGCGTAGCCGAGCAGCGCCAGCCCGCCCGCCCACCACGGCTGGTAGTCCAACAACGACGAGCCCGGTGAGGTCAGGGCCGCGGAGGCGTTGGTCGGCAGCCAGCGCACCACGCCCCCGAGGTCGTTGGCCGCCAGCACGAAGGTCGCGATCGGCTCCACCAGGAACGTCACGAACACTGCCACCAGGACCGCCAGCACCTGGTTGCGCAGCAGCGTGCCGATCCCGATGCCGAGCAGCGCCCACAGGCCGACGGCGACCACCGCCAGCCCGATCGAAGGCCACAGCCGGTCGGCGCCGAACCCTGGGTCGTGGCCGCGGACCAGCACGACGCTGCCGCCGACCAGCAGCGCCGCGAGCACCGCGACCAGGCCGTAGCCGACTCCCACACCGAGGTGCGCCGCCATCTTCGCCAGCACCACCCTGGACCGGCGAGGCGTGGCCAGGAACGTCGGGGTGATCGTCTGGTAGCGGTACTCACCGGTCATCCCGGTGATGCCCAGGATCATCGCGAAGATGTAGCCGCCCTGGAAGGCCGATCCGGCATAGACCGCCCGGATCGCCTCGGCCGTGCCCAGCGCCGCGGTCGCAGGCTGTCCTCCGCCTGGGTCCCGACCAGCCAGCGCCGCGTTCGCGGCCGCCTGGATGGCGGTGTAGACGACCGCGCCGACGAGCAGCCCCCACCACAGGCGCGTCGAGGAGATCTTGCGCAGCTCGGAGCGCACCAGGCCCACGCCGGCCGAGGCGTTCACGACGGCTCGCCGGTCAGGTCCAGGAAGATCTGCTCGAGGTCACTGGCCTCGGCGGTCAGCTCCAGCACCTCCACACCGTGCTGGTGCGCGAGATGGCCGACCTCGTCGGTCGTGGTCCCCTCGACGCGTAGGCCGTCCGCCGTCCGGCTCACCGACAGGTGGCCCAGGGCCTCCGCCAACGGGCCCGGCGTCGGCGTCCGGACGAGTACGGCGCCGGGTCCGCCCTCCAGCGAGGCGAGGGTGTCCTGTCGCACGAGGCGGCCACGGGCGATGACGACCACCTCGTCGACGGTCTGCTGCACCTCCCCGAGGACATGGCTGGAGACCAGCACCGTCCTGCCCTCGGCGGCGAGAGCGCGGAGCAGCTGCCGCAGCCACGCGATGCCGGCCGGGTCCAGGCCGTTGGCCGGCTCGTCGAGGACCAGCACGCCGGGGTCACCGAGCAGCGCCTGAGCGAGCGCGAGACGCTGCCGCATGCCGAGGGAGTAGCCGCCGACCCGGCGGTCGGCGTACGCACCCAGCCCGACCTGCTCGACGACCTGGTCGACCCGGTCGCTGTGATGCCCGGCCGCCAGCGCCATCACCTGCAGGTGCGCACGGGCCGAGCGGCCGGGATGGAAGCTGGCCGCCTCGAGCGCGGCGCCGACGGTGTCCAGCGGGTGCTCGAGGTCGCGGTAGTGCCGACCGCCGACCGTCGCCCGGCCCGAGGTGGGCGCGACCAGGCCGAGCAGGCAGCGCAGCGTGGTGGTCTTGCCGGCGCCGTTGGGCCCGAGGAAGCCGGTGACGACACCGGGCCGCACCGAGAAGGTCAGCTCGTCGAGCGCGCTGACCGCGCCGAACCGCTTGGTCAGGCCGACGACCTCGATCGGGTGCCCGATCGATTGTCCGGACGGCTCCATGCCGTCCAACCTAGCGCCGGGCTCGGGTCAGAGGCGGTGCACGAACAGGTGCGCCGCCAGCTCGAGGTCGATCTCGGCCGTCTCGCCGCCGCTGCCGACCAGCACACCGCCGGGGATCGTGGCGACCGTGACGACCTTGTCCGGCATCGCACCGACGCGCCGCAGGGCACCCATCATCGGCTCGTCCTTCTGCAGCTCCTCGCCGATCCGACGCACCACCACCCGGGCCTCGCCGGTGTCGCGGAGCACCACGTCCAGCGACTCGAGACCGGTCAGCGATCCGGTCCCGTCGTAGGTCTCGCCGAGCTCGGCCAGACCCGGGATCGGGTTGCCGTAGGGCGACTCGGTCGGGTGGTCGAGCAGGGCCACCAGGCGCCGCTCGACGGTCTCGGACATCACGTGCTCCCAGCGACACGCCTCGGCGTGCACCAGCTCCCACTCCAGGCCGATCACGTCGGTGAGCAGCCGCTCGGCCAGCCGGTGCTTGCGCATCACCCGCACCGCGAGCCGGTCGCCCTCGTCGGTCAGCTGCAGGTGCCGGTCCCCCTCGACGGTCAGCAGACCGTCGCGCTCCATCCGGGCCACCGTCTGGCTGACCGTCGGGCCGCTCTGGTGGAGTCGCTCGGCGATCCGGGCCCGCAACGGCACGATGCCCTCCTCGACCAGCTCATAGATGGTCCGGAGGTACATCTCGGTCGTGTCGATCAGGTCGCTCACCACCCCATTCTGTCCTATCCGGCCCGGGGTGCCTCAGCGCTGCCTGGCACAGTGGACACCGTGCAGACCCCAGCCGTGATGTGGTTCCGTCGCGACCTCCGCCTGGCGGACAATCCCGCCCTCCTCGACGCCTGCGACTCCGGCGGCGGGGTGCTGCCGCTGTTCGTGCTCGACCCGGCCCTGTGGGGACCTGCCGGGGTGTCCCGGCAGTGCTACCTCTCCCGGTCCCTCGCTGCGCTCGACGCCTCCCTGCACAGCCGAGGCGGTGGCCTGTCGGTGGTCCGCGGCAACCCGGTGCGGCAGGTTGTGCTGGCCGCGAAGGAGGTCGGCGCGACGCGGGTGCACGTCGCCGCCGACTACGGCCCCTACGGCCGGCAGCGGGACCTCGACGTCGAGCAGGCGCTGGCCGATGCCGGCCTCGAGCTGGTGCGCACCGGGTCGCCGTACGCCGTCGCGCCGGACCGGGTGCGCAGCGGCGCCGGGACGCCCTACAAGGTCTACACGCCGTTCTCCCGCGGCTGGCTGGAGCACGGCTGGCGTGGGCCGGTCGACGCCCCCACCGATGCCAGCTGGCTGTCGCTCGAGCACACCGTCGACCTCCCCGAGCCCCGGCTGCCCGCGGGACTGGAGCTCCCCGAGGCGGGCGAGGACGTCGCCCGCAGAGCCTGGCAGGCCTACGTCGAGGACGCCCTGAGCGACTACGACGACGTCCGTGACCGCCCCGACAAGGACGCCACCAGCCGGATGTCGGTGCACCTGAAGTGGGGCGAGATCCACCCCCGCACGATGCTCGCCGACCTCGAGGGCCGCAGCGGCCGGGGCGCCACGAGCTACCGCCGCGAGCTGGCGTTCCGCGAGTTCTACGCCGAGGTGCTCTTCCAGCAGCCCCGCACCGCACGAGACTACCTCCGCGAGGAGTTCGCGAGGATGCCCTACGACGAGCCCGGCGCCCAGCTCGAGGCCTGGCGCGAGGGCCGCACCGGCTTCCCCATCGTGGACGCCGGCATGCGACAGCTCCGGGCCACCGGCTGGATGCACAACCGGGTGCGGATGATCGTCGCGAGCTTCCTGGTCAAGGACCTGCACCTCGAGTGGCAGCACGGCGCCCGGCACTTCATGCAGTGGCTGGTCGACGGCGACCTCGCCTCGAACATGCACGGCTGGCAGTGGGTCGCCGGGTGCGGCACCGACGCCGCGCCGTACTTCCGGGTGTTCAACCCGACCACCCAGGGTGCGAAGTTCGACCCGGACGGCGACTATGTGCGCCGGTGGGTGCCCGAGCTCGCCGATGTGGAGAGCACGTTCGTGCACGAGCCGTCCGCCCACCCCGACGGCGTCCCCGAGGGCTACCCGGAGCCGATCGTGGACCACAAGAAGGAGCGTCTGGAGGCGCTGGCGCGCTACGAGCAGGTGCGGTCCTGACGGGTCCGGTTTGACGCGGACCCCCTGGTCAGCCTGCACTTGGGGGGTGCACCTCTCCTCGTCCCAGAGCCCATGGTGGCAGCACGCCGTCTGCTACCAGATCTACGTCCGCAGCTTCGCCGACAGCGACGGTGACGGTGTCGGGGACATGTCCGGCATCGAGCACCGGCTGCCCTACCTCGCCGACCTCGGGGTCGACGCGGTGTGGATCACGCCGTTCTACCCGTCCCCGCAGCACGACCACGGCTACGACGTGCGGGACTACCGCGACGTGGAGCCGCTCTTCGGCACCCTGGCGGACTTCGACCGGATGCTCGGCACCGCCCACGACCTCGGCATCAGGGTGATCGTGGACGTGGTCCCGAACCACACCTCCGAGGAGCACCCGTGGTTCCGCGAGGCGCTCGCCGCGGCGCCCGGCGACCCGGTGCGCGACCGCTACGTCTTCCGCGACGGCACCGGGCGCGACGGGTCCCGGCCCCCGAACAACTGGCTCTCGATGTTCGGCGGCCCCGCCTGGACCCGGCTCCCCGACGGCCAGTGGTACCTCCACCTCTTCGACGCCACCCAGCCCGACCTGAACTGGTGGAACGACCAGGTCGGCGACGAGTTCGAGTCGATCCTGCGGTTCTGGCTGGACCGGGGCGTCGACGGCTTCCGCATCGACGTGGCGCACGGGCTCTACAAGCCGTTCGACCTCACCCCGCGCGGTCGCGGCGACCGGGCGCCGCACCCGATGTGGGACCAGCCGGAGGTGCACGAGGTCTACCGCCGCTGGCACAAGGTCCTTGCGGAGTACCCCGGCGACCGGATGGCCGTCGCCGAGGCCTGGAGCGGGAGCCCGGAGTCGATGGCGCGCTACATCCGTCCCGACGAGCTCCAGCAGACCTTCAACTTCTCCTGGCTGCAGGCCGACTGGTCCGCGGCCGCCTTCCGCAGGGTCGTCCTGGACACCTTCGAGGCGGTGGGGCTGGTGGACGCCACCCCGACCTGGGTGCTCTCCAACCATGACGTGGTCCGCGAGACGACGAGGTACGGCGGTGGGCCGACCGGCGTGGCCCGGGCGCGCGCCGCGGCCCTGACGATGATGGCGCTGCCCGGCTCGGCCTACGTCTACCAGGGCGAGGAGCTCGGTCTCGAGCAGGTCGACGTCGCCCCCGAGGACCGGCAGGACCCCTCGTGGTTCCGCACCGGCGAGGCCGGGCGCGACGGCTGCCGGGTGCCGGTGCCCTGGTCCGGGACCTCCGCGCCGTACGGCTTCGGACCGGGTGCCGGGCAGCCGTGGCTGCCGATGCCCGCGGACTGGGCCGCGCTCACCGTCGAGGCGCAGTCCGCCGACGAGGGATCGACGCTGAGCTTCTTCAGGCGGATGCTCCGGCTCCGCCGTCAGGTGGCCCCGGGCCTGCCCGACGCGGTCGAGGTGCTCGACTCGGCGCCGGGCACGATGATCCTGCGCCGGGGCGACCTGGTCTGCGTGGTCAACTGCGGCTCACGCCCCTCGCGGCTCCCCGCGGTGGCCGGCGAGCTGCTGCTGAGCAGCGGCGCGACCCCTGCCGACGGGCGGCTGGCCCCCGACACCGCTGCCTGGTTCCGCCCCGCCTGACCGTCCTGCCCTCACCCCAGGGATAGTCCGTGACC
>JBDTXF010000062.1:0-9939 GCA_040006355.1 Nocardioidaceae bacterium
CCGAGATCTCCAAGGACCCGGTCGCTGACAACACCGACGTCTATGCCTTCATCAGCGACGACCACCCGGGCAAGGTCACGCTGATCGCGAACTTCATCCCGTTGCAGAAGCCGGACGGCGGACCGAACTTCTATGAGTTCGGCGACGACGTGCTCTACCAGATCCACATCTCCAACGCCCGCAAGGGCGGCTCGGACATCGTCTACCAGTTCAGCTTCCACACGAACATCCGCAACAGCAAGACCTTCCTCTACAACACCGGGCAGATCACGCACATCGGTGACAGCACCTGGAACCGTCCGCAGTACTACTCGGTCAGCCGTCGCAGCGGCGGCCGGACCAAGACGTTGGCGACGTGGCTGGAGTGCCCGCCGGTCAACATCGGGCCGCGCAGCACCCCGGACTACGAAGCGCTCGCCGAGGAGTCGTTCCACACCGTCGGCCACCGTCGGGTCTTCGCCGGCCAGCGCGCCGAGGGCTTCCACGTCGACCTCGGAAGCATCTTCGACCTCGGCACCCTGCGGCCCTTCCAGTCGCACCACCTGATCCCGTCCGCGGACGCGGTGGGGGTGAACGCGTCCAAGACCTACAACATCCACACCATCGCCATCCAGGTGCCGATCGAGGACCTCACCTGGCGGCACCGCAGCCACAAGGACCCGATGTCCCCCGGCGCCGTCATCGGCGTCTGGGCCACCGCGTCGCGCCGGAAGTCCCGGATCATCAATGCCAGGACCGGCCAGACCCAGGGTCACGGTCCATGGCAGCAGGTCTCCCGCCTCGGGAACCCGCTGTTCAACGAGGTGATCAACCCGATGGCCGAGAAGGACCAGTGGAACGTCCGTCCGCCGCGCTACGACTCGCGGTACGCGAAGTACGTCAACCACCCGGAGCTCGCCAAGCTGCTGCCGGTGCTCTACCCGGGGGTGTTCCCGAACCTCGCGAAGTACACCAAGTCGCGAGCGGACCTGAACGCGATCCTGCTCACCGGCATCCCCGCGGGGGTCGTGCCCGGCTTCCAGAACTACACCGGGCCGGTCGAGTCGGACATGCTGCGGCTCAACGTGGCCATCCCCCCGAGCGACCACCCGAACGTGCTGGGAGTCATCGGCGGCGACCTCGCCGGGTTCCCGAACGGGCGGCGGGTCATCGACGACACCACGACGGTCGAGCTCCGGGCGATCGCCGGCGCCACCATCCCGCTGGTGGACAAGGACTACAAGCCGGACGCGGCGGCCAGCGGCGTCACGGACGGGACGACGAACACCAACCCGGCCTACCGGAAGTCGTTCCCCTACCTCGGCACCCCGAACGGTGGCTACCAGACGAAACCCGGCACCTCGGCAACGTCATGAGCGTGGCGCACAGTCACGACCACGACCATGGCCACGACGACGGCCATGGTCACGACCACCTGCACGCCGACCCCGAGAACCCCTGGGCCGGACAGGGGTCGGTGCTGCTCGACATCGGCGGCGACGTCGGTGCCCTGGTGGTGCAGATGCCGGAGCAGATGACCGGTGTCGAGATCGAGATCCGGCCGGCCGACAGCGTGCCCGTCGGGGGACACCACCCGCACGTCGCGGTGGTGGCCAGGCCGGTCGGCTCGACGTTGGTCCCGACGCTCGTCTACCCCGAGCTGACAGCGGGGAGCTACGAGCTCTATGAGAAGGGCACGAACGCCGTCGAGATGACGGCAGTCGTCGCCGGGGGTGTGGTCACCGAGACCACCTGGCCCGGCTGAGCACGAGATCGGCACCGCGACGTCACGCAGGAAGGTGGCGTCGCGGTGCCATCCGTGGACCGTGACGCGGGCGGCGGAGACCCGCGAGCTCGACGAGGCGCTGCACCCGGTAGCGGTGCGGCCGGTAGGGCTCGAGCAGCTCGGCTAGCCCGTCGTCGTCGACCTCTGCGCCGGTCAGCGCCCAGCCGACGTTCTTGGCGATGTGGTAGTCACCGAAGCTGACCGCGTCCGCGTCGCCGTGGGCGCGGAACCGCACCTCCGCGCTCGTCCAGACCCCGACCCCGGGCAGCGAGCGGAGCCGCCGGTCGACCTCGTCGGCGGGGAGCCCGGCGGTGCGCTCGATCGAGCTCGCCACCTGTGCGGCCCGCACGACGGCCCTCGATCGCGCCGGGTCGATGTGCAGACGCAGCCACTCCCACGACGGGATCATCCGGACGGTCTCGGCCGACGGCTGCACCCACAGGCCCCGGTCGGCCCCGGCGCCCGGGGCTCGCTCACCGAAGCGCTGCACCAGCAGCCGGAAGCCGCCGAGCGCCTCCTGACCGGTGACCTTCTGCTCGATGATCGCCGGGACGAGTGCCTCCATCACCAGGCCGGTGCGGCAGACCCGCCAGTGGGGCCGCCTGCGATGGGCGTCGGCGAGCACGGGGTGGCTCGGAGCGAAGCCGGACGCGTCGTCCTCGGCCCCGAGCATCGCGGGAACGCTGTCCAGGGCCCAGCCGGCACCGGGTCCCCACGCTGTGGCGTGCACCTCGCCGTCGCCGGGCCGCGACCTCAGCCGCACGGTGGCCACGCCCTCCGGGGTGCGGATGCCCCGCCAGGCGGTGCCGTCCTCGTCGACCCGGAAGGTCGGGTCGCCGCTGCCCTTGCGCAGGATCGACAGCGTCGTCCCCATCGCGCAGGGCCATCCAGGGCGCCACACCCGCTCGGACCCCGTCACCCGGCCAGGCTACGGGGGACGTCGTCGGTGCCGTCGGAGACAATGCTGGCATGTTGCTCGCAGACCTGGTGGCGGCCTCGCGCGAGGTCGGGGCGACCCGATCGCGCAAGGCCAAGATCGCCACCCTGGCCACCGCCCTCGCAGGCGCCGCGCCGGACGAGGTGGAGACCGTGACGGCCTACCTCTCGGGAGTCCTCCGGCAGCGGCGCACCGGGCTGGGCTGGCGCAGCCTGAGCGACCTCCCCCGGCCGGCGACGACCTCCACCTTGACCGTGGGCGAGGTGCACCACGCGTTCGCGGAGCTGGGCGAGGTCGCCGGAGCCGGGTCCCAGGGGCGGCGGGCGGCGCTGGCCGGGGCGCTCTTCGGACGGGCGACCGCCGACGAGCAGGCCTATCTCCGAGGGCTGGTCGGCGGCGAGCTGCGGCAGGGGGCACTCGACGGGCTGGTGGTCGAGGCGGTCGCCGTCGCAGCGGGGGTTGCCGCCCCGGCGGTCCGCCGCGCGTCGATGTTCGCCGGATCCACGCTGCCGGTCGCCGCTGCCGTGCTGTCCGGTGGAGCAGACGCCCTGGCGGCCTTCGCTCTGCGGCCCGGACGTCCGGTGCGGCCGATGCTGGCGTCCTCGGCCCACGACGTCGACGAGGCGATGCGGATGGCCGCCGGCGCCGGAGGAACCGTGGCAGTCGACACCAAGCTCGACGGGATCCGGGTCCAGGTGCACAAGCACGACGGCCGGGTCCGGGTGTTCACCCGGAGCCTCGAGGACGTCACCGACCGGGTGCCCGAGGTGGTCGAGGCGGTCGCCGCGCTGCCCGCCGCCAGCCTGGTCCTGGACGGTGAGACGATCGCGCTCGGCCACGACGGACGGCCGCGCCCGTTCCAGGAGACGGGGGCGCGCACGGCGAGCCGCCTCGACGTCGAGGCGCTGCGCGCACGGGTGCCCCTCACGACCTACTTCTTCGACGTGCTGCACATCGACGGGGAGGACCTGCTCGACGCTCCCGGCCGCGAGAGGTTCAACCGTCTCGGCGAGGTGCTGCCCCCGTCCCTCGTGGTGCCGCGGGTGCTGACCGCGGACCCGGGCGAGGCGCGCCGGCTCTTCACCGAGGTCGTCGCGTCCGGCCACGAGGGCGTCGTGGTCAAAGGTCTCGAGGGTCCCTACGAGGCGGGCCGACGGGGAGCCGCGTGGGTGAAGGTCAAGCCGCGGCACACCCTCGACCTGGTGGTGACCGCCGTCGAGTGGGGCAGCGGTCGGCGACAGGGCTGGCTGTCCAACATCCACCTGGCCGCCCGCGATCCCGACACCGGAGGCTTCGTGATGCTGGGCAAGACGTTCAAGGGCATGACCGACGACATGCTCGCCTGGCAGACGGAGCGGTTCCTGGCGCTGGAGGTGTCTCGCAGCGCCCACGTCGTCACGGTGCGTCCCGAGCAGGTCGTCGAGGTCGGCTTCGACGGCCTGCAGAGGTCCTCGCGCTACCCCGCCGGGTTGGCACTGCGGTTCGCCCGGGTGCTGCGCTACCGCGAGGACAAGACCGCTGCCGAGGCGGACACCGTCGCGACGGTGCGCTCGATGCACCTCGGCTGACCGGCCCCGCTCCACTCCTGCATCGCCTCTCGGCCGTGACCGGCCGCGGGTGTGCGGAGCGGCCACCGCTCAGCCGCGGCGGGCGCCCCAGGACGGGGTGCGCGTGACCACGGCCGAGGCAGGGGTCCGCGGGGTCAGCCGCAGGGAGAACCGCGCGGTCGCGGGGTCCCAGGAGCCGACGTCGCCGACGCCGTCGCCGTCCCAGTCCCCGGTGACCGGCAGGCTGGTGGACGAGCCCCACCGGACCCGGGTGACGGTGACCGCACCGTTCTTCGCGACCGTGCGCAGCGTGAAGGTCCGGGTGGCTGGTGACCAGACACCGAGGTCGGTGACGCCGTCGCCGTTCCAGTCACCGGCCACCGGCCGGTCGCCGTCGGCCCCGAAGGTGAGCCTACGCACGCTGCCGTCGGCAGCCCGCAGGGTGAAGACGTGGGTGCTCGGGTGCCACACACCGACATCGGTCCGGCCGTCGCCGTTCCAGTCCCCGGCGAGGCCGACGTCGCTGACCCGGCCGAGGGGGATCTCCCGGACGGCGCCGCGGGAGGACCGCAGCTCGAAGGCCCTCAGGCCGGGTCGCCGGCTGCCGATGTCCGTCCTGCCGTCGCCGTCCCAGTCTCCGCTGAGCGGCTGGTCGGTGCGCCATCCGAAGGGCACGGTGAGCCGGTTCCTGCCCGGCCGCTTGAGGAGGTACGTCGGGGAGGTGCTGCGACGCTGGACGCCGACGTTGGAGGTGCCGTTGCCGTCCCAGTCACCGATGACCGGGGTGTCCCCACAGTTCAGGGAGGCCTGTGTGGTGCCCATCGTGAACGACCGGCGATGGAAGTAGGCGTGCTGGTCGCGCCGGTCGAGCCGCTCCTCGAGGTGCAGGTGCGGGCCGGTGCTGCCACCGGTGCTGCCCACCAGCCCGAGCGGCGTGCCCTGGTCAACGGACTGCCCGACGCTCGACCAGAAGGCGCTGAGGTGGGCGTAGAGCGAGGTCTGCCCGTTGCCGTGGTCGACGATGATGTAGCGCCCGTAGCTCCGGTTGCCGAGGTCCACCGCGCTGGTGACGATCCCGGGCGCGGTGGCGACCACCATCGCGCCGTCGTCGTTCGTTCGGTTCCAGTCGATGGCGAGCGCGCTTGGGCTGTGGTTGTAGCGGCTCGAGCCGTTCCAGGTGTCCCCGCAGGGAAAGGGCATCTCGTAGTCCGGACCCGCTATGGTCACGGCGCTCGCCGTCACCGGGGCGCCGACCACCACGACCACGGCCGCACCGAGCGCCGCCCCGACGGTCGGGGGCACGAGCAGGCGTCGTCGCCTGCGGACCGGGTTGCGCATCGGGGTCTCCTCCACCAGCTCGACGAGACCACCCGAGTCACAGTGACAACACTGGCCTCGACAGCCCCAGAACTGCACAACCGTAACGCGCCTCCGGCGCGTCTGTCACGCGATCCGCCCAGGGTGTGCTAGCGACACCGCTGTGATTCGGTGGTCCGGGCCCTCAGCCGCGAGGCCGGATCAGGCCCTCCTGAGCGACGGAGGCGACCAGCCGGCCGTCCTCGGTGAACACCCTGCCGATGGCCAGGCCGCGAGCGCCGGACGCCGACGGGGAGACCTGGTCGTAGAGCAGCCACTCGTCCGCACGGAACGGCCGGTGGAACCAGATGGTGTGGTCCAGCGACGCGGACTGCACGCGCGGGCTGGAGACGGCGACGCCGTGGGGGACCAGGGCGGAGCCGAGCAGGGTCATGTCGCTGAGGTAGGTGAACGCCGCCTTGTGCGTCACCACGTCGTCGTCGAGGGCGCCGCTGACCCGGATCCACAGCCGGGACCTCGCGGGGTGCCGGTCGTTCGGCAGCCGGCCGCCCTCGCGGGAGTCGCCGACGGCCCGCATCTCCAGGGCCGCCCACTCGCTGAGCCACTGGTCCGCCTCCTCCGGTGAGCGGCTGCGGAACAGGTCACCCATGTCCGGGGAGTCCATCGGGTCGGGCACCTCGGGCATCACGTCCTGGTGCTCGAAGCCGTCCTCGGGGACCTGGAAGCTGGCGGTCATGAAGTAGATCGGCCGGCCGTGCTGGCGGGCGACGACCCTGCGCGTCGAGAACGAGCGACCGTCGCGCATCCGCTCCACGTCGTACACGATCGGGACGGCGGGGTCCCCCGGCCGCAGGAAGTAGCTGTGCAGCGAGTGCACCGACAGCGGCGGATCCACCGTCCGGCAGGCGGCCACGAGGGACTGCGCGGCGACCTGGCCCCCGAACACGCGCTGGAGCATGGTGTCCGGCTGGGTGCCGCGGAAGAGGTTCAGGTCGATGGGCTCGAGGTCGAGGAGCCTCACGAGCTCGTCGGCGGATCTGGGCAAGGTCCTACTCTCCGCTGTCGTTCGGGCGGTCGAGCCCGGCCAGGAACCGCTCGAACTCGGCCCCGAGCTCCTCACCGGTGGGCAGGTTCTTCTCCTCGGCGAGGGGCAGTGCCTCGTCGTCGTCGGGACGATGGAAGGAGTCGTACTGCGCCTCCAGTCCCGCCACCACGTCGAGCACCTCGGCGGAGTCCTCGATCTGCGCGGCGATCTCCACCATCTTGGCCTCACCGGCGGACTCCAGGTCAGCGAGGTCCCACTGCAGGCCGGTGACCACCTCGACCCCCTCCAGCATCGTCGTGGACGCCGACGGGTAGTCGAACTGGGCTACGTAGTGGGGGATGTGCGCGACGAACCCCATCGCGGGGTGCCCCCACTCGCCGAGCCGCAGCTCGAGCAGCGCCTGCGCGCTGGCCGGGACCCTGATCTGGCCCTTCCAGACGTTCTCCGAGATCAGCAGGTCCGGGGACGTCGCGTGGTTGGTGAGCATCACCGGGCGGGTGTGCGGGACCGCCATTGGGACCGCCCCCATGGACACCGTGAGCCGCACCCGGAACTGCTCGACGACACTGCGGACCGCCAGTGCGAAGGCCTCCCAGTGGGTGTCGGGCTCGGGGCCGTGCATCAACAGGTAGGGGACCTCGAGCGCGTCCTGGCAGACCCGCACGACCAGCCGCGGCGTCTCGTAGCCCTCGTAGCGGTTCTCCGAGAAGGTCATCGGCGGTCGGCGGGCGCGGTAGTCGTAGAACTCGTCGACCTCGAAGCTCGCGACCACCCGACCCGGAGACTGGTCGAGCAGGTGCCGGGTGGCGAGCGCCGCTGCGTTGCCGGCGTCGAGGAAGCCCTCGAGGCAGTGGATCAGCACCGGACCCTGGTCGAGCGCGTCGAGCTCGGGCACGTCGTCGAGGATGTGCACGTACCTCGCCGGCTCTGTCATCGGGTCCCTCTCAGGTGGTCGGACACTGGTCGGTGATCGCTCGGTCAAACACCAAGACGCGCCTCACTATGCCCGATCAGGGCACCGACCTCGGGGGTCGACCCCGGGACCGGTGCGGGCCCCTGCGTCGCAGCCGTTCGCCCAGCGGTGGGGCACAGTGGGCACGTGACCCTCCCTGCGACCGACCAGACCGCCGCCCTTCTCCGTGCCAAGCGGACCGAGATCCTCGCCCAGCTCGGCGTCCTGGAGGAGCGGCCCGACGACCAGGGGTCCATCTCGTTCGGCAAGCGGGTGGGTGAGGGGACCTCGATGGCGGTGGACCGGCTCTCCCAGGTCGCCGTGCACGACAAGCTGCAGGTGACCCTGGCCGATGTGGACCGTGCCAGCGCCAAGCTCGCCGAGGGCACCTACGGGACCTGTGACGTGTGCGGCGGGCCGGTGGGCGACGAGCGTCTCGCGGCACTGCCGTGGGCCGGCGTGTGCGTCCGCGACGCAGCGCACCGCTGAGCGAGCCGGGTCGGGCCGGCGCGGTCGGCACCCGTAGGCTCTGGGCGTGACTGACTACCAGGTGACCTACTGGCGCGACCTCCCCTCGCTGGTCGTCGCCCGCGACGGCGAGCAGGTGACCAAGTCGCCGCTGGCTCCTCGGTTCCAGGAGGCCATCGACGAGGCCGCGATGCGGATCGGCGACACCGGCAGTGAGGACTACCTGGCGGGCTGGACCCGCGGTGACTGGACGGCCGCCGACGGGAACCCCACCGAGGTCACCGACCGGGTCGTCGCGGACCTGGAGCAGCAGTGGTCCGCCGACCGGCTCCAGGACTATCTCGACTCACTCGGAACCACGGAGGCCCAGGCATGAACAGGTTGGCAGCACTCACCGGGGTCGGACCCGTGCTCGTGGACGGCGGCATGGGCACCCTGCTCCAGGACCACGGCCTCGACGACGGCGGCGCCGGTGAGCTCTGGAACGTCGACCGGCCGGAGTCCGTCCGGGCGAGCCACGAGGCCTATGCACGGGCCGGGGCACGCATCCTCACCACCTTCGGGGGCAGTCGTCCGCGCCTGCAGA
This sequence comes from Nocardioidaceae bacterium, assembly GCA_040006355.1. Taxonomy (GTDB): domain Bacteria; phylum Actinomycetota; class Actinomycetes; order Propionibacteriales; family Nocardioidaceae; genus Nocardioides_B. The sequence continues at coordinate 8,618 of JBDTXF010000062.1, forward strand.
TGCACGGGCTCGAGGACCGCGTCCACGAGCTCAACCAGGCTGCGGCGGAGATCGCCCGCTCGGTCGCCGACCAGCACGGGGCGCTCGTCGCCGGTGACCTCGGACCCACCGGTGAGCTCCTGGCACCACTGGGCACGATGGACGCCGCTGAGGCCCAGGAGATCTTCGAGGAGCAGCTGCGAGGTCTGCGTGACGGCGGCATCGACCTGGTGCTGATCGAGACGCTGCGCGACCTGGGCGAGGTCGAGGCGGCGGTGGCGGCGGCCCGGGCCGTCGTACCCGACCTGCCCGTGGTGGCCACGATGTCCTTCGACACCAACCTCCGCACCATGATGGGAGTGCGGCCCGCCGACGCGGTGACCGCTCTCGCGGCCGCGGGCGTGGACGCCGTCGGCGCCAACTGCGGCCGCGGGCCCGAGGAGATGGAGACCATCGTCGCGGAGATGGTCGCGGCCCGACCCGAGGGCCTGCTGCTGGTGGCGCAGTCCAACGCGGGACTGCCACAGGTGGTCGGCGACCACTTCGAGTACGACAAGTCGCCGGCCGACCTCGCTCAGCACGCGGCCACCCTGCACGGCCTGGGCGTCGACCTGATCGGGGCCTGCTGCGGCTCGACGCCGGACCACATCGCCGCGATGAGCGACGCGGTCAGCTGATCGGGAGCTGGAGCACCTCGTCGCCGCGGAAGCCGGCGCGCTCGTAGTCCGGCACGGACTCGTCCGACGGCCAGACCACGAGAGCCTCCAGCGGCACCCGCTCGGCCCAGCTGCGCATGGCGTCCAGCAGCCGGCCGCCGATCCCCTCGCCCCGCCGGGGCGGAGTCACATAGAAGTTGGTGACGTAGCCGATCGCCGTCGCACCCGGCAGCGGGGACGGCGCCTTGTCCACGACGCGCACGAAGACCTGCCCACAGAGGTCGAGACCGTCCTGGGCCACGAACACGGTCCAGTCCCCCGCCATCGCGTCGGTGAACCAGGTGGTCTGCCGGTCGATGAAGGTCTCCCGGGTGGCCCGGTCGAGCTCCGCGCCGTCGGCCTTGACGTCCCATCGGAGCCCGGCGAGCTCGCGGGCGTCACCCGGCTCTCCCTGGCGCACCACGACCTGGCTCATGGGGAGGACCCTAGCGGCGTCGAGGGTGCCGTGAGGTGACCACGACCACAGTCGAGACGCTTCCGGCTGTTGTTACCAGCCAGTAGCATTGAGGCTCCCACCCCCGTCCCACCACCACTCACCCGGACCCATCCCACGAGGAGCCTGCGTGCCCCGACAGCTGCGAGAGGTCGTCTTCGTCGACGGCGTGCGCACCCCCTTCGGCAAGGCCA
>JBDTXF010000063.1:0-9923 GCA_040006355.1 Nocardioidaceae bacterium
CACCGCGGCGATCGCTGCTTCGACCTCGGTGTCGACCTTGCCGAAGACGATGTCGACGAAGACGATGTTGTTCTCGGTGACGGTGCGCTCGAGATTGTCGGCACCCAGCGTGACTGTACTCATGGTCACTCTCCTGTTCGGTCGTCCGGCGCACGTGCGGACCGGTTTCATCTCTCTCCACCAGGATACCCCTATGGGTATTCGACCACGTCGGAGAAGGTGCACCACCACATGTCGTCCCGTCAGGTGCAGGATCTGCGGCACGGTCCCGTCCTCCTCGGGGTCCCCTCCCGCGCGACAGGCTTCTTCAACCGATGTCCACGCTCCCCGTGCCGAAGGTCCCGAGCACTCACGACGTTCGGCCCTGAGCACGAAGCAGCCGTGCCGAGCACAGTGGGTCCCAGGTCACCGCGACATGTCAGCTCAGCAGGGCTGCGGCGGGCGGGTGGCCGCGACGAGGGAGGCCGCTGTGCACGCATCCGCTGTGAACGTGGGCGAGGTCCCTCCTCACCTCGACGGGCCTGCGATGCCTACCCCCGAGTCGGGCCTGTCCCGGCGCCGGTTCCTGGCACGAGCGCTGACGGGCGGGGCCACGATCGCGGTCGTGGGGACCGGTGGCCTCAGCTACCGCGTCTTCGACACCGCCGTGCTCGATCCCCATCACCGCGACGCCTACGACCCGTGGACGACCTGGCGCGAGGCACCGGGGCCGCTCGGTGCCGTCGCGGCAGCGATCCTGGCCGCGAACCCGCACAACACCCAGCCCTGGACCTTCCGGGTGACCTCGCAGGTCATCGACGTCCACGCGGACCCCGCTCGACGCGTCGTCGCCCTCGACCCGCTGGGTCGCGAGACCCACATCGGGTTGGGCTGCGCCCTGGAGAACCTCGTCCTGGGAGCGCAGGCACGCGGACTGGACCCCACGGTGTCCCTGCTTCCCGACGGCTCCGACGACGGGTGGGTGGCGAGCGTCGCCCTGGGCCGCGCACCGGCGGCCGGCGGGGCGCGGGCCTCGGACCTGTACGACGCGATCGGGGACCGTCACTCTGACCGCGGCGCCTATGGCGACGAGGCGCTCACCGCACAGACGCTGAGCCTGCTCGTCGACACCGCGGGGCTGCCCGGCGTCGAGGTCCACTGGATCACCGAGCGCCCGGCCATGGAATCCATGAGCACCCTGATGATCGAGGCAGCCACCGCGGTCACCGAGGACCAGCAGCAGTCCCGCGACGGCTTCGTCTGGTTCCGCCCCGACGACGACGAGATCCAACGACACCGAGACGGCCTCACCCTCGACGGGCAGGGCATGTCGCCCGCCGTCCTCACCATCGCCAAGCTCATCCCCGCCTCCTCACGCACCGCGGGTGACGCGTTCTGGGTCACCCAGACCCGCAACGTCCACACCGCCACCGCGAAGGCCTATGGCGTCATCACCGTCGCGGACGCCGGCGACCCGGCGACCCGCCTGACCGGAGGCCGGCTGCTCCAGCGCGTGCACCTCACCGCGACCAGCCACGGTGTGGCGATGCAGCACATGAACCAGATCACCGAACGGATCGACCGGGACGCCTCGACCGGGTCCGTCGACCAGTTCAGCGCCCGCCTGCAGGCCCTCCTGCCGCCGGGAACCCAGCCGCTGGCGAGCTTCCGCGTGGGCCACCCGGTCCGACAGGCACGGCTCAGCCCCCGGCGAGCCGTGGACGAGGTCGCCACATGAGCACTCACACGTCCCGCGTCGGATCGGTGCTCACGATCACCGGAGCAGCCCTGGGTGTCTCCACGGGCATCGTCCAGGCCGTCTTCGGATCACAGATCCCCGAATGGTCGGGCGCGAAGGCCGAACCTCTCCCGCTCGGCATCCTCACCATCGCTCTGTCCTGCATGGCAGCCACCGCGGCACTCGTCGTACGTCGCGGGGCGAACCGTCCCACCAAGCAGGTCGCCATGCTCGCGACCGTCGTGGTGGTCGCCCTGGTCTGCTTCACCACGGTCGGGAGGCTGTGGCTGGTGCCCGGCCCCCTCCTCCTGCTCGGCGCCGGCCTGCAGACGCCCACGGTGACCGAGGTGTGGACGGTCGTTCGCTCCGAGGCGATCCCCGCTCTCGTCGTCGCCCTCGGTGCCTGCGAGCTGCTGATGGCCGCTGGTGCAACCCCCCTGCCCATGATCGTCGGCGGTCTCGGCGGGGCAGCGCTCGTCACCGGCGCCACCCTCGCCCGGACACACCCGAGGATCTGCGCCGCCCTCCTGCTCGCCGGGACTGTCCCCTTCGCGGTCGTGGCCTGGACCGCCCTCGTGCCGCTGCTGGTGCTCGTCTTGGTGGCCGCGCTCGCAGCACCGCTCCTGCACAGATCTGCGACGATGCCCGGATGAGACTCCGTCTCGCACAGGCCAACACGATCGCGGCCGCGCTCGCGACGTACGTCGTGGTCGGTCGCGCGCGTCTGCTCCGGTGGGGGGCGACGGAACACGAGGTGGCCGCGACCTTGCCGGGCGACGAGGTCGTCGCCACTCCCGATCTGGTCGCCACGCGTGCCATCACCATCCATGCCCGACCCGCGGCCGTGTGGCCCTGGATCGCGCAGATCGGCCGTGGACGCGGTGGGTTCTACACCTACGACTGGTTGGAGAACCTCATCGGACTGGGCATCCACAGCGCCGACCGGATCGTCCCCGCGTGGCAGGGTGTCCTGCCCGGTGACTCGGTCGAGCTCGCCGAGGGAGTCGGCCTCGTCGTCGACCTGGCGATCCCGGATCGTGCTCTCGTGGTTCGTGGTGGGGCATGGCCCGGCACCGCCCCGGCGCCGTACGACTTCACCTGGGCTTGGATCCTGCGTGAGCAACACGACGGCACGACGCGTCTGGTGGTGCGCGAACGCTACGGCTACCAGCACTGGTGGGTGCCACTGATGCTCGAGCCCGTCGCGGTGATCAGCTTCGTGATGACCGAGCGGATGCTGCGTGGGATCCGAGACCGGGCTGAGGATCGAGAGAGGACACCATCGTCGAGGTGAGGACCAGATGAGCGACGAGCTGCATGTGGTGTTCGGAGCGGGCCAGGTCGGGCGAGCAGTCGCGAACCGACTCGCCGCTGTGGGGATCGCGGTGCGCTCGGTCGCTCGACATCGACCCACGGACCTGGACGAGGGCGTGGACTGGCGACCGGCCGACCTGAGCGACGCGGAGGCTGCGACCGCTGCTGCGACGGGTGCCAGCGTCGTCTACCAGTGCCTCAACGCTCCTTACACGCGGTGGCCCGAGCTGTTCCCCCCGTTGCAGCGCAGCGTGATCGCCGCGACGGAGGGCGCTGAAGCCCTGCTCGTGACGTTGGAGAACGTCTACGGCTACGGCCCCACGGCCGGAGCGCCGATGACCGAGGCTCTGCCGCTGTCCGCGACCACGCTCAAGGGACGGACACGCGCTGCGATGACCGCGGAGCTGATGGCCGCCGCAGCAGCCGGTCGGCTCCGGCTGGCGATCGGGCGGGCGTCGGACTTCTTCGGCGCCGGAGTGACCGAGTCCGCACTGGGGTCACAGGTCTTCGGCAACGCCGTGTCCGGTCGACGGGTCAACCTGCTCGGGAACCCTGACCTGCTTCATTCCTACAGCTATGTTCCCGACATCGCCGCTGGTCTGGTGACCCTCGGAACCGACCCGCGTGCCGTCGGAGGGACGTGGCACCTGCCTGGACCCGAGACGGTGACGACCCGGACACTGGTCGAGCTGATGGCCGACGACGTGGGTCATCCGGTCAAGGTGCGCACCCTGCCCAAGGCCGTCCTGCGCACGCTCGGCGTGGTGAGCCCGATGATGCGAGGACTCGCCGAGATGTCCTATGAGTTCGAGGAGCCCTTCGTCCTGGACACCACGAAGTTCGAGTCCACGTTCTCCACCACCACCACCCCTCTCGCCACCGCCATCAGCGACACCCTCGCCTGGTACCAGACCCACGCACGCACGCCGTGACGGCTACCTCCGAGCCCGGCCTGCCCCGTGGGGTCCCGTCGAGGACGGGATCGACGGCGTCACCTCGCTGACGCCTCCGTTGTAGGTGACGCGGTCGAGATGGAGCTCGAGATACGTGAACGGCCCCTCGGGCTGTCCGGGGTGCCAGACCCCTTCCCCCGAGGCCAGGACTCGGCGCCCGTCGTCGTCACGGTGCCCTGCAAGAGGAGTCGACCAGCGCTGTCGTGTGAAGGTCTTGCCGTCGGCAGATGCCCGGGACCGGTCGTCGGACACGAAGTCGACCAGGTCGTGGTCGGCGTCGAAGGTCAGGACGGCGCAAACGGTCTGGTCGCCGTCGGTGAACTCGCCGCGGACGTGCAGGGCGTCGATGGCCGTCCAGGTGACGGGGGCGCCGACGATCGCCCCCGGGGCCATCACGACCAGGTCGTTGAACACCGTGACGGTCTCGCCGCGGTCCATCTCCGGACCGGACGCGTCGACGACGGTGAGCAGGGAGAGCAGCTTCACGCGCATCGTGGCCGTGGTGTCGACGAACTCGTGCAGGACGCTGACGGGCAGCCCGGACCTGGTGGCATCCATGAGGAAGGTCCGCTGAGGTCGTGCCCCGTAGGTGTTGACCTGCTGACCGGTGAACTGCATCCAGGCTGCGTCCGGGCCACTGCGGATGCGGCCATGGAAGTCGGCGCGGAAGCTGACCACCCGGGGCCGCCCGACGGCACCGGAGCCTCGGACATAGGCCGCCAGCGGCCTCGGTAGGCCGATGAGGTCCGATTCGCCCAGCACAGACGGAGAGGGATCGACGGTGGAGAGTGCTCGCCTGACCCGATCCAGGTATTCGGCGTGGAAGCTGGACGGCCCTTCGGAAGCGAAGCCATAACCGGCAGCCAGGACCAGGATGAGGTTCACGATGGTCCCGGCCCGCGCGTCGTTCCAGGAGGTGGCGACCGCGATCTGCGACATCGCCGCCGCGCTGAGGGCGAGGGCCCACCACCAGGTCGGCGCCCCTACGGCAAGGAACGCCGCCGTGGTCAGGACGAGGGCGGCAGCCAGCAGCCAGAGCACCCCGGCCCAGACGCCGATCGGTTGCGACAGCTGGGAGACCTCGGCCCACCCAAAGCCCTTGGCTGCACCCAGGAGGTGGATGAGCCCGTGACCCGCGAGCAGGGCAACGAGCACCCAGCGGAGCATCCTGGTCATCGAGACCATCTCCTTCGTGCCCGCTCTCGGGGTCTCTGGGTGACGTGGAAGCGCATGACCGGGCGGGTTCGAGCTCGCTAGGAGCTGACGATCGCCTGCAGGATGTTCAGGCGCACGGCCCGCATGGCCGGTATGCCCGCCGCAAGCACCCCGACGACCCCCGAGGCGAGCAGCATCACGAGGATGAGTGTCCAGGGGATCGCGAGGCTGGTCAGTCCTTGAGAGACGAGGCCACGCTGGAGTGCCACCCCCAGTCCCAGGCCCAGTGCAGTGCCCAGCACAGCACCGAACACGGCGGTGGTCACGGCCTCGATGGTGATCATGGAGCTCAGCTGCCGGCGTCGGAGCCCGATCGCCCGGAGCAGCCCGATCTCACGGGTCCGCTCGAACACGGAGAGGGCCAGGGTGTTGATGATCCCGAGCACGGCGACGATGACGCTGAAGAGCAGCAGGACGTAGAGCAGGTTGATCAACGTGTCGATCGAGGCGCCTTGAGCGTCGGCGAACTCCGCGCCGTCCTGGACCGAGACGATCAGGTAGGGACGGACCAGGTCGGTCAGCCCGGCGCGCAGCTCGCGCAGGTCTGCCCCAGGCACCGCCCGCACGAACAGGCGGGAGTCGGCCTGCTGGTTGACAGGCAGGGCGGCGACGTACAGCGAGCGGTCGACGACCAGGTGCGAGCTGAGCGCCTGACTGTCCTTGTAGATGCCTCCGATGACGAGACGCTCGCCACTCAGGGTGCCGACCGCTCCGGACAAGGAGTCCCCGACCTTCCACCCACGGGAGCTCGCGGTGGTCTGGTCGACCAGCACGGCGTGGCGACCGAGGGCCGAGAACCGGCCGGACGTCATCCTCACCAGGAAGTTGCTCGTGACGTCGGAGGCGGTGCCGACGACGGCGGTGGTCTGCCACCCCCCGACCCGCACGGCCACGAAGCTCATCTCCGCCACTGTGCGCACACCGGGCAGTGCCCGGGCCGCGTCCGCCACGGGTGCTGGCACCGGCGCGACGTTGCCGCTGTTCAGCACGAAGTCCGAGAGCAGCTCGTCGGCCACGGCACTGTTCACGCTGGCCTTGACGCTGGCGGCCAGCACCGAGGTGCCGGCGATCAGGGCCAGCCCGATCATCAGGGCGCTCGCTGTGGTCGCCGTACGACGAGGGACGCGCAGCGCGTTCTCGCGGGCGAGCCTGCCGATGGCTCCGAGGAGGGCGACGAACGGCCAGGCGATCAGGCGTACGGCGGGGCGGGCCGCCGACGGCGCGCCGACCAGCATGCCGAGAACGGCGGCGACGGCTCCGAGGGCCGCCATCGGCCACGAGACGTCGGCGCGGGTGACCGCGGTGCCGAGGACCAGCGCTCCGCAGACCAGCAGGACGAGGCCGACCAGGCCACGCTTGCCCAGGCCTCCGGCGACCGACCCGACGTCCCCCCGCATCGCGGCCACCGGCGCCACCCGTGAGGCACGTCGCGCGGGCAGCACGGCGGAGACGACGGTGACCACCACCCCGACGAGGACGCTGAGCACGACGGTGGTGGGGTGCACGGGGAGGCCGGACCCGATGTCGGTGCTGAGGAAGGTCCGGATGGCCGCCTCGGCCCCGGCGGCGATCAGCAACCCGAACGCGATGCCGAGCGCCGAGCCCACCAGGCCGATGACGACGGCCTCGCCGAGCACCGTGCGCATCACCTGGGCCCTGGTCGCTCCGATGGCCCGGAGCAGGGCGAGCTCCCGGGCGCGCTGCCCGACGAGCATCGAGAAGGTGTTGACGATGATGAACGACCCGACGAACAACGCGACACCGGCGAAGACCAGCAGGAAGATCGTGAAGAACTCCAGTCCCTTCTGCACCGAGGTCTCCGTCTCGCTCTGCACCGTCGCCCCGGTGACCGCCTCGAGGTTCGCGGGCAGGGCCCGCGCGACGGCCGCACGTAGAGCCGTCTGGCTGACGCCGGGGGCGGCCGTGACCGACAGTGACGTGACTGTGCCGTCGGGAGCGAAGACTCGTCGGGCGGTGGCGGCGTCGACGAGCACGGCCGTGGCACCGAACAAGGACCCGAAGTGCACCTCGCCGGTGATGGTCACCTGCCTGGCCCGGTCGCCGATCACGGCCCGGGTCCGGTCCCCCACCTTGAGGTGCGCCCGGTCCAGCGTGCTGCTCTCGACCGCGACCTCGCCGGGGCCGGCGGGTCCGCGGCCGGAGACCAGGGTGAACGAGGGGTCGTCCTTGACGAACGCGAACCCGAGAGACGGCGCCCCGCCGTTGCGGACTGCGAGGCCGTCGCTGCCGGCCAGCAGGGCGGTCCCCTGCAGGTTCGGCAGCACGCGCGCGACCCCGGGCACGGTCGCGACCGTCCTGACGAGGGTCAGGGGCACCCCCGGCCTGACGGTGGAGCCGTCGACGGAGACCGGGGACACGGACTCGGCTCCGGCGCCGCGGACCGACACGTCGAGCCCCTTGGCCGACTGGGCGACGAGACCACCCAAGGTGTTGTCGATGCTGTCGCGCAGCACGAAGGTGCCGGTGACGAAGGAGACCCCCAGCATCACGGCGAACGCGGTGAGGAGCAGCCGGACGACATGCCCCTGCAGCCCCCGGAGGGTGACGTGCAGCATCTCAGGAGCCCTGGCTGGCGAGCTCGAGGCTCTTCATCCGCTCGAGGACCGACGTGGTGGTCGGCGCGAGGATCTCATCCACGATGCGCCCGTCGACGAGGAACAGCACCCGGTCGGCGTACGACGCAGCGACCGGGTCGTGGGTGACCATCACGATGCTCTGCCCGAAGTCGTCGACCGAGCGGCGCAGGAAGGCCAGGATCTCGGCGCTGGCCCGGGAGTCCAGGTTGCCGGTGGGCTCGTCGGCGAAGACGATCGCCGGTCGACGGATCAGGGCCCGCGCGCAGGCCACCCGCTGCTGCTGTCCCCCGGACAGCTCGTCCGGCCGGTGGGTCAGCCGGTCACGGATCCCGAGGGTGTCCACGACCGTGTCGAACCACGCGATGTCGAGCTTCACACCGGCGATGTCGACGGGAAGGGTGATGTTCTCGCGAGCGGTGAGAGTCGGCACCAGGTTGTAGGCCTGGAACACGAATCCGAGCCGGTCGCGCCGCAGCAGCGTCAGCGCCTTGTCCTTGAGACCGCGGATGTCGACACCGTCGATGTCCACTCGACCCGACGTCGGTGCGTCCAGGGCGGCCATGCAGTGCATCAGCGTGGACTTGCCGGAGCCGGAGGGGCCCATGATGGCGGTGAGCCGGCCACGCCCGAACTCCACGGTGACGTCGTCGAGGGCCACGACGCGGGCGTCGCCCGTCCCGTAGACCTTGACCAGGTGCTCGGCCCGGGCAACCGGATCCCCGTCGGTGAGGGCGTCGATCTCGGCTGAGCTGCGTTCGCGAGTGATCGTCACGTGGAGCTCCAGAACGGGTCAGCGAGGAGGCGGACCGTGTGTCGTGTGGCGGGCACGTCGCTCGGGCCTTCTGGCGACGCACTTCCCTGGCTCCGACGCTAGGTGCGGCGCGCCGGCACCGTAAGGGCACAAAGACCCCCCGCCGAAGGGCAGTCCAGCACTGGCGGTGGCGCCGCAGCCGCTGTGGGATCAAGACGTCGGGTGAACGCCGCCTCGACCGGACCCGGTCTACCAAGCCTCCGCGCGTCCCCGGAGAGGAACGACGTCCATGTACACCCTTGAGTTCGAGAACGTCACCAAGCGCTAGGGGCATGAGGTCGTCGTCGACGACCTGACGGTCACTGTGCAGCCGGGGCGGGTGACCGGCTTCCTGGGGCCCAACGGCGCCGGGAAGTCCACGGCGATGAAGGTCCTGCTGGACCTGGCCCGTGCCGACCATGGTCGTGCCACGATCGGTGGACGGTGCTACCGGGAGATGAACGACCCGGCGCGCAGCGTCGGGGTGGTCCTCGAGCCGAACGCGTTCCACCCCGGTCGAAGTGGCCGCAACCATCTGCGGGTCATCGCCGACGGCGCGGGCATCGACCCCGCTCGGATCGCTGAGATGCTGGAGTCCGTGGGTCTGACCCATGCCGCGGACCGTCATGTGGGCGGCTACTCCCTGGGGATGCGTCAGGGTCTGGGACTGGCGGCGGCCCTGTTGGGTGATCCGCCGGTGCTGGTGCTCGACGAACCGGGCAACGGTCTCGACCCCCAAGGCATCCGCTGGCTGCGGAACCTGCTCCGGGAACGCGCTGCTGGTGGCGGCACGGTGTTCGTCTCCAGCCACCTGCTGGCCGAGGTCGAGCACCTCGCCGACGAGATCGTGGTCCTGCGCCACGGGCAGCTCGTCACCACCGAGACCTTGGCTGCGCTGCGGCAGGCAGGCACGTCGGTCCGCACCGAGGCGGCAGACCAGCTGACCCGGCTGCTCGAGGCGGCGGGTGCCACCGTGCACGCCGGCACCGAGGGCGAGCTCGTCGTCCGGGGCATCGCGATCACCGAGATCGGGGACCGCGCCTGTGCCGCTGGGATCGCCCTGCACGAGCTGAGCCCCCAGGCCGGGTCCCTCGAGGAGCTGTTCCTCGACTGGACCAGCACCGACACCACCAGCACCGACAACACCGACGGCGCCACCGGCACCGGGACCGTCACCGACGTCACCGACGTCACCGACGTCACCGGCAGGACCCTTCCCCAGAGGCAGGAAGTACCGCTATGACCATCATGCTCCGACTGTTCCGCGGGGAGATCCGCAAGCTCACCACCACCAAGCTGCCGTGGGGCTTCCTGGCCGTCCTGGTCGTCATCGCCGG
>JBDTXF010000064.1:0-9901 GCA_040006355.1 Nocardioidaceae bacterium
GGCAAGGGCTCGCTGCCCTATGACCACCCGCAGTCGGTGGGGGCCCTCGGCGCGACCGGGACCGCCGCCGCCGACGCCCTCGCCGCCGAGGCCGACGTGGTGATCGGGGTCGGCACCCGCTACAGCGACTTCACCACCGCCTCACGCACGGTGTTCGCCGCCGAGGACGTCCGGTTCGTCAACATCAACGTCTCGGCCTTCGACGCGCACAAGCAGAGCGCGGTCTCCGTCGTGGCCGACGCCCGCGAGGCCCTCACCGCCCTGCGGACCCGGCTGGAGGGCTGGTCCGCACCCGCCGAGCACACCGCCCGGGCCACCGGCCTGGCCCAGGACTGGGACACCGTCGTCGAGCGCGCCTACACCGCTCCGGAGGGCTCCGCGAGCGAGGGTCGTCTCGTGCAGTCCCAGGTGATCGGCGTGGTCAACCGGACCACCTCCCCCCGCGACGTGGTGGTGTGTGCCGCCGGCTCGATGCCGGGTGACCTCCACAAGCTGTGGCGCACCCGGGACCGCAAGGGCTACCACGTGGAGTACGGCTTCTCCTGCATGGGCTACGAGGTCGCCGGCGGGCTCGGGGTCAAGCTGGCCGCGCTCGACGAGAGCGAGGCGACCGGCGCCGAGGACCGCGACGTCGTGGTCATGGTCGGCGACGGCTCCTGGCTGATGATGAGCAGCGAGATCGTCACAGCGGTCGCCGAGGGCGTGAAGGTGATCGTGGTCCTGGTCCAGAACCACGGCTTCGCCTCCATCGGCAGCCTCTCGGAGTCGCTCGGCTCCCAGCGCTTCGGCACCCGCTACCGACGTCGTACGCCGACCGGGCTGGACGGCGACCTCCTCCCGGTCGATCTGGCGGCCAACGCCGCGAGCCTCGGCGCCGACGTCGTGGTCGCCCGGACGCTGCGGGAGCTGGAGGCCGGCGTCCGAGCGGCCAAGGGGTCCGCCCGCACGACCGTGATCCACGTCGAGACCGACCCTCTGGTGTCGGCACCGGACAGCCCCGCCTGGTGGGACGTGCCGGTCGCCGAGGTCTCCGCGCTCGGCTCGACGCGGCGGGCCCGCGCCGACTACGAGCAGCACAAGACGCACCAGCGCACCTACCTGGCCCCGGCCGATCCTGGGGCCGCCCCCCCACCACGTTGAGCTTCCCGACGGCCCCGACGGGCCGGCGGTCCACCCAGATGAGAAGAGAAGGAAGACACTCCATGAACAGACGCAAGCTCGTCGCCGCCATCGCCGCCGTGACGGTGGCCGGATCGGTGCTCACCGCCTGCAGCGGGACCGGCAAGGAGAAGGCCAGCACCGCGAGCACCAAGAACCTCAGCTATGCCGTGATCACCCACGGAGCTCCGGGCGACGCCTTCTGGGACCGGGTCAAGTCGGGAGCGGAGAAGGCCGGCAAGGACTACAACGTGAAGGTCGACTACAGCTCAGACGCCGACCCGGCCAAGCAGTCGCAGCTCATCGACGGTGCGGTGGCCGCCAAGGTCGACGGCATCGTGGTGTCGATGGCCAACCCCGACGGCCTGGAGTCCAGCGTCAAGGCGGCGGTGGCCGCGGGCGTGCCCGTTGTGACCATCAACTCCGGCGTCGACAAGTTCAAGGCATTCGGCGCGATCACCCACATCGGCCAGAGCGAGACGATCGCCGGTCAGGCGGTCGGTGAGCGGATGAAGAGCGAGGGCCTCAAGAAGGCCATCTGCGTGATCCAGGAGGCCGGCAACGTGGGACTCGAGGAGCGCTGCAAGGCGGCCGCAGCCGCCTTCGGCGCCATGACCAACCTGCAGGTCGACGGCACCGACGACAACGCCGTGCAGGCGACCATCACCTCCAAGCTGCAGGCCGACAAGAGCATCGACGCGGTCTTGACGCTCGGCGGCCAGTACGGCATCGACGCGGTGTCGGCGGTCGCCGACTCCAAGAGCTCGGCCAAGGTGGGGACCTTCGACCTCTCCGCAGACGTGGTCAAGGACATCCAGAGTGGCAAGATCTTGTTCGCGGTGGACCAGCAGCCCTACGTCCAGGGCTTCCTGGGCGTCACCACGCTCTACCTCAAGTCGATCAACGGCAACGACCTCGGCGGTGGCCAGCCGATCAACTCCGGCCCCGCCTTCGTCACCAAGGAGAACGCCGACGCGGTGCTGAAGTTCGCGGCGAACGGCACTCGCTGACCCGGGCCGGGGGGCGGTCGAAGACCGTCCCCCGGCGTCCTCTCCGCCCCACTCCACCGACCCTTGGGAGCACGTCATGGCGACAGCCACCGTGGCCGACGAGCGCGTCGCGCGCACCTCGACCCTGACGAAGGTGATGAAGCGCCCGGAGAGCGGCGCGCTTGCGGCAGCGATCGTGATCTTCATCTTCTTCGCCACCACGACCAACGCGTTCGCGACGCCCAGCGGTGCGAGCACCTGGCTGCGCGGCGCCTCGACGATCGGCATCATGGCCGTCGCCGTGGCGTTGCTGATGATCGGCGGCGAGTTCGACCTCTCCGCCGGCGCCATGACCGGCTTCACCGGCCTGGTGGTGGGCGTGCTCACCACGCAGTACGGCCTGAACATCTGGGTCGCGATCGTGGTCTCCCTGGCTCTCGCCCTGGGGATCGGCGCCCTGAACGGCTTCCTGGTGATGCGCACCGGACTGCCCAGCTTCATCGTCACCCTCGGCACGTTCTTCGTCCTGCAGGGCATCGACCTGGCCGGCACCAAGGCGCTGATCGGCCAGGTCGCGATCCAGGGCATGACCCAGGTGCCGTTCTACGACCAGGCCAAGAAGGTGTTCGGCTCGTCCCTGTCGGTCAACGGCGGCGACGTCTACGCCTCGGTGTTCTGGTGGGTCGCCGTCACCGCCGTCGCGACCTGGGTGCTGCTGCGCACGCGTGTCGGCAACTGGATCTTCTCCGTCGGCGGGGCCCAGACCGCGGCCCGCCAGGTCGGGGTCCCGGTGCTCAGGACGAAGGTCGGGCTGTTCATGACCACCGCCGGTGCCGGCTGGCTGGTGGGGATGCTGCTGATCTTCACCACCTCGACGGTGCAGAGCAACACCGGCGTCGGCCAGGAGTTCATCTACATCATCTGCGCCGTGGTGGGGGGCTGCCTGATGACGGGCGGCTACGGCTCGGCGGTGGGCGCCGCGCTGGGTGCTCTGATCTACGGCATGGTCAACCAAGGCATCGTCTACTCCGGCTGGGACAACAACTGGCTGCGCGCCTTCCTCGGCGTGATGCTGCTGGGGGCGGTGCTCCTCAACGAGTGGGTGCGCAAACGAGCGGAGACGGCACGATGACCGACCAGGCACAGCCCTCACCTGTGGACGCGGACTCCGGGCCCGAGACCGGCCAGGCATCCGTCGTGGAGCCACCCGTCATCGAGGTGCGCGACATCGGCAAGCGCTACGGCAACATCATCGCTCTCAGCGACGTCTCCACCGCCGTGCTGGCCGGCCAGGTCACCTGCGTGCTCGGCGACAACGGCGCCGGCAAGTCGACGTTCATCAAGATCCTGGCGGGGTCGCACGCCCACTCCGAGGGGACCCTGCTCGTCGACGGCGTCGAGAAGCACCTCTCCAGCCCGCGCGAGGCGCTGGAGCTCGGGATCGCGACGGTCTACCAGGACCTCGCGGTCGTCCCGCTGATGCCGGTGTGGCGCAACTTCTTCCTCGGCAGCGAGGTCACCAAGGGGGTGTTCCCGTTCCGGAAGCTGGACACCGCCTTCATGAAGAAGACGACCAAGTCCGAGCTCGCCGAGATGGGCATCGACCTGCGGGACGTCGACCAGCCGATCGGGACCCTGTCCGGGGGTGAGCGGCAGTGCGTCGCGATCGCCCGGGCGGTCTACTTCGGGGCGCGGGTGCTGATCCTCGACGAGCCGACCGCCGCTCTGGGCGTCAAGCAGTCCGGCGTCGTGCTGCGCTACATCGCCAAGGCCCGCGAACGCGGTCTCGGCGTCGTGTTCATCACCCACAACCCGCACCACGCCTATCCCGTGGGCGACCGCTTCATGCTGCTGCGCCGCGGCAGGAGCATGGGCGACTTCCCCAAGTCCGAGCTCAGCCTCGACGACCTGACCGCCATGATGGCCGGCGGCGCCGAGCTCGAGTCGCTGGCCCACGAGCTCGAGCGCACCATGGGCGGCTCGGCGCTCGCCGCCGAGATGAAGGCCGAGCTGTCGTGACCCTCCCCGAGCTCGGGGTCGGCATCGTCGGCTTCGGCTGGATGGGTCAGGTCCACGCCCGCGCCCTGACCCGGCTCCTGCAGCACTATCCCGACACCCCCCTGCGACCTCGTCTGGTGGCGGTCGCCGACACTGCCACAGACGGCCGCACCCAGCGGGCGGTGGCCTCCTACGGCGTCGAGCACCGGCTCGAGGACTGGCGTGAGCTCGTGTCGCGGGCCGACATCGACCTGGTCTGTGTCACCGGCCCGAACTACCTGCACCGCGACGTGGCGGTCGGCGCCGCCGAGCACGGCAAGCACGTGTGGGTCGAGAAGCCGGCCGGGCGCACCTCGGCGGAGACCCAGCAGATCGCCGACGCCGTCGACGCGGCCGGGGTGCGGTCCGCGACCGGGTTCAACTACCGCAACGCCCCCGCCGTGGAGCAGGCCAGGGAGCTGGTGGCCTCCGGTCGCCTCGGCCGCCTGGAGCACACCACGGTCCGGTTCTGCTCGGACTACTCCGCGCACCCGGAGGGGGCGCTGACCTGGCGGTTCCAGAACGAGTACGCCGGCTCGGGGGTGCTCGGGGACCTGGTCAGCCACGCCACCGACCTGGCCCGCTTCGTGGTGGGCGACCTCGACGAGCTGGTGGTCGACACCGCGACGTTCATCGACGAGCGTCCGGCCGTGGTCGGGGCCGCCTCCCACTTCACCCGTGGCGGCGGCCAGCTCCGGCCGGTCGAGAACGAGGACTACGTCTGCGCCCTGCTCCGGTTCGTCGACGGTTCACGGGGTCTGCTGGAGTCCAGCCGGGTCGCGGTGGGCGACCAGAACGCCTACACGATCGACGTGCACGGCACCCGCGGTGCGCTGTCGTGGGACTTCCGCCGGATGGGTGAGCTCCGGGTCTGCCTCGACCAGGACTTCCAGGACGCGTCGTACGCCACCCAGCACGTGACCACGTCGTACGGCGACCTGCAGGCGTTCCAGCCCGGTGCGGGCATCGCGATGAGCTTCGACGACCTCAAGGTCGTCGAGGCGCACCGACTGGTGCAGTCGATCGCGAGCGGGAGCCAGGTCGGGGCCACCATCCACGACGCCCTGGTCGCGGCGCACACGGTCGACGCGATGCAGCAGTCGGTCGTGAGCCGGCGCTGGGTCAGGGTGCCACGACGAGGGGACCGCGGATGACGCTGCGCATCGGGGTCGTGGGGGCCGGGGCGATGGGTGCCGCCCATGTCCGCACCCTCACCACGACCGTCCCGCGGGTCCGGGTCGGCGCGGTCTACGACCGGGACACCGATCGGGCCCGGGAGGTCGCCGCGTCAGCCGGCAGCGGGACGACGGTCCCGTCGTCGGCGGAGGAGCTGATCGGATCCGACGACGTCGATGCGGTGGTGATCGCCTCCCCGGACTCCACCCATGCCGACCTCGCGGTGGCCTGCCTGCAGGCCGGCAAGCCGGTGCTGTGCGAGAAGCCGCTGGCGGTCACGGTCGCGGACGCGCTGCGGGTGGTCGAGGCGGAGCTCGCCGTCGGCCGGCGGCTGCTGCAGGTGGGCTTCATGCGTCGCTACGACCCGGGGTTCGTCGAGCTTCGCAGGCTGGTGCGCGACGGGGAGCTGGGCGAGGTGCGGCTGGTGCATGCCCTGCACCGCAACGCCTCGAGCAGCACCAGCACCGACGACGCGGGGCTGGTCACCGGGTCGATGGTCCACGAGCTCGACACGGTGCCGTGGCTGCTCGACGACCCGATCGTCGGCATCCGGGTCGAGTCCCCGGTGGTGGACGGCTTCCGTGACCCGCAGCTGGCGACCCTGTGGACCCGGGCCGGGGTGATGGTGAGCGCAGAGGTGTTCGTCAACGCCGGCTACGGCTACGACGTGCGCTGCGAGGTCGTGGGGACCACCGGCACCGCCTCGCTGAGTCCCACCCCTGCCGTCAGCACCCGCAAGGCAGGGGTCAACGGCGTGCCGGTGCGCGACGACTTCGTGGCCTACTTCGTCGACGCCTACCGTCGCGAGCTCGCCGCCTGGACCGAGGCGGCGCGCCGCGGGACCATGGACGGGGCCAGCGCCTGGGACGGCTACCTCGCCGGCGTCGTCGCCGCAGCCGGGGTGGCCTCGCTGAGCAGCGGGGCCCGGGAGAGCGTCGATCCGGGACCGACCCCCGCGCTCTACCTGCCGTAGTCCCGGCTCAGCGGTGGACCGTCCACCGGCGTTCCTCGAGGGACCCGAGCAGCCGGTCCGCGGAGTCGGCGGACACGGTCAGCTCGACCAGACCGTAGGCCCGCGCCTGGTCGTGGTCGATGCGCATGTCCTCGATGTTGACGCCGATCTCACCGGCGTCCGCGAACAGCCGGGCCAGCTCGCCGGGGTGGTCGGGCACCGCCACGTAGACGACGGCCATCACCCCGGTCGGCGCGCCGTGCTTGCCCGGGATCACCGCGGTGCCCTGGACACCACGGTCCAGCAGCGCCCCGAGGGAGCCGCGGTCCCCCTCGGACAGCGCCGCCAGCAGCCGGTCGACGTCGTCGCGCACGTCGTGCAGCAGCGCGGTCAGCGCCACGGTGTTGGCACCGATGATCTGCTGCCACAGCCCCGGGTCCCCGGCGGCGATCCGGGTCACGTCGCGGACGCCCTGCCCGGACAGCGCGAGGTGGGTGCGGGGCGCGTCGGTCAACCGGCCGGCGGTCAGCGCGGCGAGCAGGTGGGGGAGGTGGGAGGTGCGGGCGACCGCCTCGTCGTGCTCGTCGGGGCTGAAGGTGACCGGGGTGGCCCCGCACACCCGGGCGAGCTCGGTGACCAGCTCCACGGCGGCGGCGTCCGCGCCCTCGTGCGGCACGACGGCCCAGGGCCGCCCGTCGAACAGCGACTCGGTCGCCGCGAACGGCCCGGACCGCTCGCTGCCCGCCATCGGGTGGCTGCCGACGTAGCGAGGCAGACCCACCTCCCCGATCAGCTCCCGGGTCCGCGCCAGGGGCGCCCCCTTGACGCTGCCCACGTCGGTGACGACGGCGTCGGTGTCGGACAGCGCTGCAGCGATCTGCTCGCCGAGGTGGTCCGGGGGCACCGCGACGACCACCAGCTGCGGGCGGATGTCCTCGACCGCGCGGTTGGCGGCCCCGAGGCCGACCGCGATCCGGAGGTTGTCCTCGCTGATGTCGGCCAGCGCGACGTCCACGCCGCCGCGGCGCAGTGCCAGTGCGATCGAGGTCCCCAGCAGTCCCGCACCCACCACCAGGACCGGGCCCTCAAGCCTCATCCGGGACCTCGCGGACCCGGGTCAGGTCGCGGCGCAGGGCGGCCGCGCCGTGCAGGTAGACGTGGGTGATGTCCGCGCGCGGCAGGTCCGTCTCGACGTGCGCAAGCATGCGCACCACCCGGGGCATCGACCCCTCGATCTCGAGCTCGCGGGCGCAGATCAGCGGCACCTCCCCGAAGCCGAGCCGCCGGGCGGCGTACGCGGGGAACTCCGAGACCAGGTCGGAGGTGGCGGTGAAGATCACGCTGATGAAGTCGTCGACCTCGAGGTCGTTGGCGGTCATCACGTCGAGGACCATCTCGGCGACCCGCTCGAGCAGGTGCTCGCGGACGTCGTCCTCCAGCTGGGTGGCACCGCGAACGGCTCGCACTCTCACGCGGACACCCTAGCCAGGTGCAGGCCTCACAGCTGTGCGGCGTCCAGCAGCACGCCGAGCTCGTCGGGTGTCAGCTCTCGCATCTCTCCCGAGCGCAGACCGCGCAGCGGCACCGGGCCGATCGCGGTCCGGGTCAGCTGACGCACCGGGTGTCCCACCTGCTCCAGCAGCCGGCGCACGATCCGGTTGCGACCCTCGTGGATCACCAGCTCGACCAAGGACCGGTCGCCCTGTTGGGAGACCACCTTCGCTGCGCTCACCTCGACCCGGCCGTCGTCGAGCACCACCCCGGACAGCAGCCTGCGCACGGTCGCCGCCGAGGCCCGGCCGTCGACCTCCGCGATGTAGGTCTTGTCGAGCTCGTAGGACGGATGGGCGACGCGCTGGGCGAAGTCCCCGTCGTTGGTCAGCAGGATCAGCCCGCCCGTGTCGGTGTCGAGCCGCCCGACGTGGAAGAGCCGCTCGGGCCGGTCCGCGAGGAAGTCCGCGAGCGTGCGCCGACCCTCCGGGTCCGACATCGTCGAGACGACGCCCCGCGGCTTGTTCAGGACGAGGTAGACGTGCGCACTGACCGGCGGGAGCCGCTTGCCGTCGACCCGGACCACGGCCGTGGTCGGGTCCACCTTGGTGCCGAGACGGGTGACCACCTCGCCGTCGACCTCGACCAGCCCGGCGAGCATCAGCTCCTCGCACTTGCGACGGCTCGCCACCCCCGACTGGGCCAGCAGCTTCTGCAGCCGGATCAGGCCCTCGTCGTCGGTCTCCAGGCTCATGCCGGCCCGTCGGGGCCATCGGGATCCGTCGCCCCGACCACCTCCACCTCGCCGCTCGCCCCCAGCGCCGCGGCCTCGGTCCGGTCGTCGGGGTCGTCGAGCTCGGCCATCGTCGGCAGGAACGGGGACAGCTCGGGCAGGTCCTCGAGGCCGGTGACGCCGATCCGCTCCAGGAAGTAGCCGGTGGTGCGGTAGAGCACGGCGGTGGTCTCCTCGTCCTGGCCGGCCTCCTCGACCAGGCCCCGGGTCACCAGGGTGCGCATCACGCCGTCGACGTTCACCCCGCGGATCGCGGACACCCGGCCACGGCTGACCGGCTGCTTGTAGGCGACCACGGCGAGCGTCTCGAGGGCCGCCTGGGTGAGGCGGGCCCGCTGCCCGTCGAGCACGAACCTCTCCACGACGCCGGCGTACTGCTCGCGGGTGTAGTAGCGCCAGCCGCCCGCGACGTTGCGCAGGTCGAAGCCGCGGTCCTGCTCGGCGTACTCCCCGGCGAGCGCGGTGAGCGCGTCGCTGACCTGACCGGGCGGGTAGCCGACCGCGGAGGCCAGGGTGAGGTGGTCCAGCGGCTGGTCGGCGACCATCAGCACCGCCTCCAGGGCGGGCCGCAGGTCGGCGAGGGGTACGTCGAGGGCCTCGATGTCCTCCTCCTCGGCGCCCGACTCGAGGTCGGGGCCGGAGGTGAGCACCTCCTCCGCGTCGGCCAGCTCCTGCTCGACACCGGTCTGGTCGCTCACGGGGTGTCCTCGCGGGCGTCGGGTGCCGGCAGCCCCGCCGGCCCAGCAGGGGGCCCCAGAGGGACGGAGCCGTCGAACTCGTCGGTGATCTCGACCTCGCCGTCCTCGGCGCCGGTCCAGCGCACGGTCAGCTCGCCCATCGGCGTCATCTGGTCGAAGGACACCGCGCCCTCGCGGAACAGCTCGAGCAGGGCCAGGAAGCGGGCGACGGTGGTCAGGGTGTCCGGGGAGTCACCGGACAGTGCCCGGAAGGTCATCGTGCCCAGCCGGCGCAGCCGGTCCACGACGAGGGTGGCTTGCTCACGGACGCTGACGGTCGGGGCGTGGAGGTGCGCCAGCGACAGCTCCTCGACCGGCTTGGGCTCCAGCGCCCGGGCCGCGAGGGCGGCGAACTCCTCGAGCCCCAGCCCGATCAGCACGTCGGGCAGCAGCCTCGCGAAGCGCTCCTCGAGACCGACCACCCGCGGCCAGCGCCTGGCCTCGGCCGCGGTCCGCTCCTCCAGGACGGTGGCGACCAGCTTGAAGGCCTTGTACTGCAGCAGCCGGGCGAAGAGCAGGTCGCGCGCCTCGAGCAGCGCGAGGTCCTCCTCGTCCTCGACGTCGCCCT